>CALVKN010000012.1:0-32500 GCA_944332715.1 uncultured Bacilli bacterium | reverse complement strand
CATGAAATCTCTATGGTGTATCCTGAGTACGGCGGGACACGTGAAATCTTGTCGGAATCTGCGGGGACCATCCCGTAAGGCTAAATACTCTCTAATGACCGATAGTGAACAAGTACCGTGAGGGAAAGGTGAAAAGAACCCCGGGAGGGGAGTGAAATAGAGATTCTGAAACCATATGCTTACAAAAAGTTCGAGCCCATTAACGGGTGAGAGCGTGCCTTTTGCAGAATGAGCCGGCGAGTTGTGGTATTGTGCGAGGTTAAGTGGAAAACACGGAGCCGAAGCGAAAGCGAGTTTTAATAGGGCGATTTAGTACAATGCTGCAGACCCGAAACCGAGTGATCTAGCCATGAGCAGGTTGAAGTTGGGGTAATACCTAATGGAGGACCGAACCAGGGTACTATGTAACGTGCTTGGATGACTTGTGGCTAGCGGTGAAATTCCAATCGAACTCGGATATAGCTGGTTCTCCCCGAAATAGGTTTAGGCCTAGCCTTGAATTATTGCACTCTGGAGGTAGAGCACTGAATATGGAATGGCCGCGTCTAGCGGTACTGACTGTAATCAACCTCCGAATGCCAGAGTTTGTAGATTCAGGAGTCAGTGTATGAGGTGATAACGTCCATACGCGAGAGGAAAACAATCCAGACCATCAACTAAGGTCCCTAAATATATGTTAAGTGGGAAAGGATGTGGAGCCGCACGAACAGCTAGGAGGTTGGCTTAGAAGCAGCCATCCTTTAAAGAGTGCGTAATAGCTCACTAGTCGAGTGACTCTGCGCCGAAAATGTACCGGGGCTGAAACATATTACCGAAGTTATGGATTTATAATTTATTATAAATGGTAGGGGAGCGTTCTAAGGGTGTTGAAGATAGATCGAAAGGACTATTGGAACGCTTAGAAGTGAGAATGCCGGTGTGAGTAACGTAAGGAGGGTGAGAATCCCTCCCACTGATTGACCAAGGTTTCCAGGGTCAAGTTCGTCTTCCCTGGGTTAGTCAGGACCTAAGGCGAGGCTGAAAAGCGTAGTCGATGGACAACAGGTTTATATTCCTGTACTATTTATAGGACTGATGGAGTGACGGAGAAAGCTAGGAGGAGCCAGTTATTGGATTCTGGTCTAAGCGCATAGGTTGATACATAGGAAAATCCGTGATATCGCACAAACTGAAACGTGATGGCGTCGTAGCCTACGGGCTACTAAGTTCTCTGAAGCTATGCTTCCAAGAAAAACTTCTAAAGATATGCTATAAATACCTGTACCCAGAACCGACACAGGTGGTCAAGGAGAGAATCCTAAGGTGAGCGAGAGAACTATGGTTAAGGAACTCGGCATAATGACCCCGTAACTTAGGGATAAGGGGAGGTCTCCTCGGAGACCCGCAGTGAATAGGCCCAGGCGACTGTTTACCAAAAACACAGGTCTCTGCTAAAGCGTAAGCTGATGTATAGGGGCTGACGCCTGCCCAGTGCTGGAAGGTTAAGATGATTTGTTAGGTGGAGGAAACTCGATAACACCAAAGCATTGATTTGAAGCCCCAGTGAACGGCGGCGATAACTATAATCGTCCAAAGGTAGCGAAATTCCTTGTCAGGTAAGTTCTGACCCGCACGAAAGGCGTAACGATCTGGGCGCTGTCTCAACCATAGACTCGGTGAAATCTTAATACCTGTGAAAATGCAGGTTACCCGCGACAGGACGAGAAGACCCCATGGAGCTTTACTGTAGCTTGATATTGAAATTAGGTAGTTTATGTAGAGGATAGGTGGTAGACTGTGATGTATGGACGCCAGTTCATACGGAGTCGCCCTTGGAATACCACCCTTAAATTATTTGATTTCTAACTTACTCCCGTTATCCGGGAGGAGGACAGTGTCTGGTGGGCAGTTTGACTGGGGCGGTCGCCTCCTAAAAAGTAACGGAGGCGCTCAAAGGTTCCCTCAGATTGTTTGGAAATCAATCAAAGAGTGTAATGGTATAAGGGAGCTTGACTGCGAGACCTACAAGTCGAGCAGGTGCGAAAGCAGGACATAGTGATCTGGCGGTAGAATATGGAATTGCCGTCGCTTAACGGATAAAAGTTACCCTGGGGATAACAGGCTGATAGCGCCCAATAGTTCACATAGACGGCGCTGATTGGCACCTCGATGTCGGCTCGTCACATCCTGGAGGTGAAGTCGCTTCCAAGGGTTGGGCTGTTCGCCCATTAAAGTGGCACGCGAGCTGGGTTCAGAACGTCGTGAGACAGTTCGGTCCCTATCCGTCGTGGGCGTAGGAAAATTGAGGAGAGCTGTTCCTAGTACGAGAGGACCGGAATGGACATACCTCTGGTGTATCTGTTGTAACGCCAGTTGCAGCGCAGAGTAGCTATGTATGGACGGGATAACCGCTGAAAGCATCTAAGCGGGAAGCCTCCTCCAAGATGAATTTTCCCATTCTTCGTGAAGTAAGATTCCTTGTAGACTACAAGGTTGATAGGCTAGAGGTGGAAGCGTAGTGATACGTTGAGCTGACTAGTACTAATAGATCGAGGATTTAACTTAATTTATATTTCTATTTTATGTATTGCATTATCAGGTTTTTTAAAGGACAAAATCCTTTATAGGTGACGATAGCTTAGGTGATACACCTCTTCCCATCCCGAACAGAGAAGTTAAGCCCTAAAACGCCGACAATAGTGTAATGCTAAGATAGGAAGTTGCCTATTTTTTTTTGCTTTAAATTTAGATGTCAAATAATCACTAATACCTTGTATAAGTGATTTTTTTAATTTATAATGGTAACAGGTGATTAAATTATGGAATATAAATTTACTTCACGTTCAGTTGAAGATACATTAACATTAGCCCAAAATATTGAAAGTGAAAAATTTCCTAATATGGTTATTTGCCTTATTGGGGAACTAGGAAGTGGAAAAACTGTTTTCACTAAAGGTTTTGCAGCAGCCCTTGGTATTGAAGATACCATTACTAGTCCAACATTTAATATAATTAAAGAATATAATAGTGGTGAACTTCCTTTATATCACATGGATGTTTATCGTTTAGAAGAAAGTGATGAAAGTATAGGTTTTAAAGATTACTTTAATAAAGGTGGCGTAACAATAATAGAATGGGCTGATATTATCAAAGACTCATTGCCAGAAGAAAAATTAATTATAAAATTTAAAGTAGTAGGAGAAAACACTAGAGTTTTAGTATTTGTTCCTTACGGTGAAAAGTACGAAGAACTTTGTAGTGCTGTATTATAATGTATACTTTATTTATTGATACTCACCTTTGGGATATTCTTATATATCTATTAAAAGATGGCAGAGTTGTTGATAAAGAATTAGTTATCAACAAAAAAAATAATAGTGAATATATTTTTCCAAGTATAATTAAGGTAATCGATGGTATTAAGTTATCAGAAATAATTGTTGTAAATGGTCCAGGCTCTTTTACTGGAGTCCGTTTAGGTGTTACTATTGCTAAAACCCTAGCTTATACTCTAAATATTCCAATAAAGACAATTACAGCCTTAGAATGCATGGCAATTAGTAATAATACTTACAAAGTTGCATTCAGCGATTCTAATGGCTATTATATAGGTAATTATGATGAATCTTTTAATTTAATTGAAGATTATACTTATTTAAAAGATCAAGACTTTAACAATCTAAATTTTAATAACGAATATTACTTAGATTACAATATTGATGTTGAAAAAATATATGCATTCTTAAAAATGAGAGAAAGTATTAACCCACATCAAGTAAAACCTATATATATCAAAAAAATTGGAGTAGAAATTGATAAGAGTAGCAAGTAATAAAGATGTTACAGAAATTAATAAATTAGGGTCTAATCTTCACGAAAATTTTGTGTCAACATTTCACATTGAAACAGAAATTGATAGTGAATTAGCCATTGTTCTAGTTAGTGAAAATCCCGATTATGTTGATGGCTACTTATATGCCCTTGACTTCGGTGATAATATTGATTTATTAAGTATCTATGTAGCAGAGGAAAAAAGAAACAATCACATTGGAACAAAATTACTTACCTATCTTATAAATAACTATTGTTATCAAGATAATAAAACGATAACTTTAGAAGTATCATGTGCTAATATTCCAGCATATGAGATGTATAAAAAATTAAATTTCAAAATAGTAGGTAAACGTAGTAAATACTATGGTACGGAAGATGCCTATATAATGAAATGGGGGAATAATGAATGAAAGATATCTATATTTTAGCGATAGAAACATCATGTGACGAAACAAGTATTGCTATTGTAAAAAATGGTCATGAAGTAGTTGCAATAACTATTCTTACACAAATGGATACCCATGCTAAATTTGGTGGAGTAGTACCTGAGATTGCTTCACGTATGCACACTGAAAACATAACCATGGTTTTAGAAGAAACACTAAATAAAGCCCATATGCAAGTAAGTGATGTCGATGCTATTGCTGTAACTTATAAACCAGGTCTATTAGGTTCTTTACTTGTAGGTATTGAATTTGCTAAAGTATTATCTTATGTTTACAATAAACCTTTAATTAAAGTAAATCATTTAATTGGTCACATCTATGCTAATGCAATTGATAACAAATTAAAGTTTCCTTTACTTGCCTTAGTTGTAAGTGGAGGACATACTGAACTAGTTATCATGAAAGATGATTATGACTTTGAACTCTTGGGTTCAACTTTAGATGATGCTATTGGGGAAGCCTATGATAAAGTGGCAAGAATACTAGATATACCATACCCTGGTGGACCTGGCATTGAAAAACTTGCCTTGGAAGGAACACCATCTTATGATTTACCAAAACCAGTATTAGATAATACCTACAATTTTAGTTACAGTGGTTTAAAAAGTTATATTATAAATCTTGTTCATAATGAGACCCAAAGAGGTAACGAGATAAAACGTGCCGATTTAGCTGCCAGTTTTCAAGCAACAGCTGTTGATGAATTATCAAGAAAGGTTGACTTAGCTTTAAAAAATACAGGTATTAAAAATGTTATTGTTGCTGGAGGGGTATCTGCCAACAAATATTTACGTAAAGAAATCGAAAAAGTTGCCAACAAAAACAATGCTAAACTAACAATACCAGAATTTATTTATTGTACGGATAATGCCGCGATGATTGGAGCTGCGGCATACCCATTATATTTAAAACACGATTTTGCAGACTATTCTTTAAATGCTGAATCAAGTGCGAACATTTGTTGAAAATTTGTGGACAATATGTCCTTTTTTTGTTATAATTAATATGTATGGGGCAGTATTTTGGTTTCGACATATGTTACTAGATATGATTGCAAGTGGTCGGCATACCTTAAGTGCAAACCTAAAATTAAATGACGAAACTAATAACTATAGTTTCGCTCCTGCTTTTGCCTAGTATTTAGGTTAAGGGAGCACTTCTACTAAATTTCTCTTATAGGTTTAGCTAGGGGTTCATAAATATAAGATATAATATATTATTTGTTTAGGATAATATATCGAATATTACTAAACTTACTAATTATGAGGTTAGTGTAGAGCCATTTAATTAGGACATTACAAATCTACCTAAACTTGTAGATATTGTATAATAGGGCATATTGGACAGGAGTTCGATCCTCCTCTGCTCCACCATTAAGTTTATAACTCCCAAAATATGGGATTTTTTTAATGCTTTAATTAATTTTACGTCTTGTTTATATCTTATCATTATAGAATGATTAAATTTAATATTATTTTTGCATTACCTCCACAACAATGATATAATATAACTATAAAAAATATAAGGAGTAACATAAATGGGAATATTTGAAAAAAATAAAAAGTCAAAAGAATCGGTGGAAGAGCCAAATAAGAGTATAACTTTCGATTTAGGTAAAGTTGATTCATTTACATTATTGGTTGGTAGTCAATTTAATTCATTTGTTGGAGAACTTTCCATGAATAATTCAGGGTTACTAAACGAAGTAGAACAAGAAGCCTTTAATGTTTTTTGGAAAATTGCTTGTATAGATATTGATGGTATGGGCAATAATATTTGGAACCTACGTAAAGGAACTTTTGAGGCTTTCAACAAAGATGGAGTTGTATTAGGATTTGAAAAGAAAGATGCTACAGTAAAAAATATATATGGCTCTGATGAAGGGAGAGCAAACTTTTTTTACTTATCTAATGATGGCAATTTTATAATTGTCCAAAGTGACCGAAATAAAAAAGCCTTCTTAGTTTATGTATCTGAAAATATAACCCCAAGATTACTTGGAGCATTGCGTGCTGCTGAGGCTAATGCTCTTGATATAGAACTTGAAGAAAATATCTCTAATAACCGATTAGGTATTCCTGATGAAGTTCCAATTCCTTCTTCAATTGCAGATACAAAACATGAGATGGAGGAAGATGTTGTTATTGACTTAATTAATCATGGAGGCCGAGGAAGATAGTTAAAACACGAAAAATCAATTTCGTGTTTTTAATATATTTTATTTTCTAAAATAAGTTATGAAAGTAAATATAATATAAGCGATAATAACAAAAATAATTGTATAGTTTTCCAATTTAAATTCCGGTTGCTTCATCATAAAATAAGATATTAACTCAGCAATTAATATAGCAATAAAAGTTACTAAAATTTTAATAACATTTCTTTCTCCAAATATAGAAAAAAGAATGGATGCTAAAATTATATATATTGGTATTGCGATAATTGCACTAATAAAAGTTGAGAAACATATGTTATTAACAGGTACTTTCTTAATTAACATAATAATCTTTTGAGTAATTCCTCCGATTAATATACTTCCAAATATAACTTTTAAGTGTTCCCATAAGGAATTATTTATTGGAGAAAATATACTAGTAAAAAAGTTAGGAAATTTTTTATATAAAAACATTAGAGGTAAAGAAACCAAAGAAGCCATAATTGCTCCTATTATTTTTAATCTAAGTACCCAGGACATACAATCACCTTATTTTTAGTATGAGTAAAAATTATCATTTAATTCTTTAAGAAAAAGATTTATAATTATTCTGGGTGTAAAAAATGCATAATTACAACGATATTTTAAATAGATTATCTAAATCAAAGTTTCGCAAGTTTTTTCATCTTAAAGCAAAAGATTTTGAATATATTCAAAATAAAGGTATGGATACAATAAGAAAACATGCTTATGACTTTATTAATAGCAGGCTGGCTCCCGCAGTAATTCCCAACGATGGCAAACAAACACCTATGTGTGGACATCCAGTATTTATCGCCGAGCACGCCACCGCCACTTGTTGTAGATCTTGTCTTTATAAATGGCATCACATACCAAAGAATAAAGAACTTAATCAAGATGAAATAGACTATATAGTAAATATAATAATGCTGTGGATAAATAATGAGTTATCCACACAAAATAATATAAATATGAATATTAAGTGAAATTCGCAATTTTTGTTGACAAATAATACGTATTTGCATATAATGGTTCACGTAGAAACTAATTTTTGAAAACTAAGTAAGGTGTATTAAGATGAAAGAAAATATTGGTAAGATAATGTTATTTATGAAAAAAACTAAGATTAAGTTTGATGAAGAGATTACTAATGTCGCTAAAAAAATGGGAATTAGTAAACCAGAAGCAGATGTTTTGCTTTTTTTATCGAATAATTCTGAACTTAATCGCGGTTGTGATATGGTGGAAATCCGTGGATTTTCTAAAGCATATGTTTCTAAAGGAGTTGGAAAACTTCTCCAAAAAGGCTACATTTCTTTTGAAACAGATACAAAAGATCGAAGATACCAACATATAATTGTAAATGACTCCGCAAAACCAATAATACACGAACTTAAAGTTGTCGAAAAAAGAGTTTTTAAAAAATTGTGGGAAGGTATAACTGATAATGAAAAGAAATTATTCTACTCAGTTATCGAAAAAATGACCAAAAATATTTAGAAAGGAAATGCGTAATGCTAAGATTATTAAAAAAATTAGAAAAAAAAGATTGGTTGTTAATAATTGTTTCAACCGCTTTAATAGTTTTTCAAGTTTGGCTAGATTTGAAGTTGCCGGACTATATGTCGCAGATTACCCAGTTAGTCCAAACTGAAGGAAATCAAGTATCTGAAATTCTAGTTGAAGGATCAAAAATGCTTCTATGTGCTTTAGGAAGTTTAATTGCTGCTGTAATAGTTGGTTATATTGCCTCATATATTGCGGCATCTTTATCTAAAACACTACGTAAAGACATTTTTGAAAAAGTTGAGAATTTCAGTGAAGGTGAAGTTAAAAAGTTTTCTACAAGTAGCCTAATTACTAGAACTACTAACGATGTTACCCAAATTGAAATGCTTGTTGCTATGGGCTTACAACTATTAATTAAATCCCCAATAACAGCAATATGGGCTGTATCCAAGATTTTAAATAAAAGTTGGCAGTGGAGTGCTGTTGTTGGTGGTGGAGTTTTAATCCTTCTAATAACTTTGATTTTCTTGATGTTAATTGTTTTACCAAGGTTTAAAATCGTTCAAAAATTACTTGATAAAATCAATGGTGTTACTCGTGAAAATCTAACAGGTATCAGAGTAGTTAGAGCATTCAATGCTGAAGAATATCAAGAAGAAAAATTTGCTGAAGTTAATAACAAATTAACAAGTACTCAATTATTTAACCAAAGAATGTTTGGTATTATGCAACCCATTATGTATTTGATAATGTATTTTTCAACACTAGCAATATACTTTTTAGGAGCTTACATGATTGATGCAGCCCTAATGAGTGAAAAAGTTGCTATATTTGGTGATATGGTCGTATTCTCATCTTATGGTATGCAAGTTATTATGTCATTCTTGATGCTTGCAATGATTTTTATCATGTATCCACGTGCTGCAATATCAGCAGATCGTATCAATGAAGTGCTAGATGAAGAATATTCAATTAAAGATGGTACTATTACTGAAAGTGATCCAAAACTTGCTGGAACAGTAGAATTTAAGGATGTATCATTTAAATATCCTGATGCTGATGAATACATCTTAAAAGATATTAGTTTTAAAGCTAATCGCGGTGAAACTATTGCCTTTATTGGATCAACTGGTTCTGGTAAATCAACACTTATCAACTTAATTCCAAGATTCTATGATGCAACTGATGGGGAGATTATCGTTGATGGCGTGAATGTTAAAGATTATAAACTTGAATGTTTACATAACAAGATTGGATATATTCCGCAAAAAGCCGTAATATTTAGTGGTACAGTTGCGGAAAATGTTGCTTATGGTGATAATGGTAAGAAAGAAGTAACTCGGGATGAAATAAAGAAAGCAGTAGAAATTGCTCAAGGTAAGTATTTCGTTGAAAAAATGCCTGATAAATATGATTCTTATTTAGCCCAAAGAGGAACTAACATCTCTGGTGGGCAAAAGCAAAGAATCTCTATTGCTAGAGCCATTGCTCGTAATCCGGAAATCTACATTTTCGATGATTCATTCTCAGCCCTAGATTACAAAACCGACTTTACTTTAAGAAAAGAATTAAAGAAATATACCAAAGATGCTACAACATTTATTGTTGCTCAAAGAATTGGTACAATCATGAATGCTGACAAGATTATTGTTCTTGATCAAGGCTCATGTGTGGGAATGGGTACTCACAAAGAATTACTAAAGAATTGTGATGTTTATAAAGAAATTGCCCTATCTCAACTTAGTGAGGAGGAACTTAATAATGCCTAGACCAATGGGTGGAAAAGGTGGCCAATCTTTCGAACAAGCTAAAGACTTCCGTGGGGCCATGAAAAAATTAGTCCACTATTTAAATAAATTTCATAAATTATTAGTTATAGCCTTCATCCTTGCGGCAGTAAGTTCAATTCTATCAATTATTGCTCCGGATAGACTTAGTGATATGACCGACCTTATTTCTGATGGCTTAGTTCCAAATATTAGTGAGACAACAGTATCAGAAATAATGTCAGATCCAGACATATCTATGGAGGATAAGATGGAATTTGGAAAAATTATGTCTGGTATAACTGAAGATAGCACATCAAGTGAAATATTTGCTGCTATCGATGAAATGCCTGAAGCAATCCAGAAAATCGTTAAACCACAAATGGATTTTGCTGCTATTAAATCGATTGCCTTATTCTTAGCAATTCTTTATATCGCAAGTGCCATATTTAGTTTCTTTCAACACTTTATTATGGCAACTGTATCAAACAACTTTGCTAAAGACTTACGTAGCAAAATAATTACAAAGATTAATAAATTACCACTTAGATATTTTGACCGCAATTCAACCGGAGATATACTATCACGTGTAACTAACGATGTTGATACAGTTGCTCAAACAATGTCGCAAAGTATTGGTTCGCTAGTTGGTGCTATTACATTAGTAATCGGTAGTGTTTTAATGATGTTTATTACCAACTGGATTTTAGCTTTATTTGCTATAGTATCTAGTTTACTTGGTTTTTCAATTATGGCAGTGATTTTGAAGAAATCTCAAAAATACTTCGTTGAACGCCAAGAAGAATTAGGTAATATGAATGGTCACATCGAAGAAATATACTCTGGGCACAATGTTGTAAAAGTTTACAATGGTAAAAGAGAATCTGATGAAAAATTTGATAAGTTAAATAATAAAGTATTTAATGCTATTCGCAAGAGTCAATTTTTATCAGGTCTTATGCAACCAATTATGATGTTTATTGGTAACTTTAGTTATGTAGTAGTCTGTGTTGTTGGAGCAGTATTAGTAACAAATGATGTTATATCATTCGGAGTAATCGTTGCATTTATTGTTTACGTTAGATTATTTACTAATCCGTTATCGCAAATTGCTCAAGCAATGACTTCTTTACAATCGGCAGCAGCAGCATCTGAAAGAATATTTGAATTCTTAGAAGAAGGCGAAATGAGTGATGAATCGCATCTTACCAAAGTTCTTAACAAAGAAGAAGTTAAAGGAAATGTTGAATTTGATCACGTTAAATTTGGTTATGATGAATCACGTATGATTATTAAAGACTTTTCTGCTAAAGTTAAGCCGGGCCAAAAAATTGCCATCGTTGGTCCAACTGGTGCTGGTAAAACAACTATGGTTAACCTACTTATGAAGTTCTACGAAATTAATTCTGGTGATATAAAAATCGACGGTGTATCAATTAATGATTTAAAAAGAGAAAATATCCACGAATTATTCACAATGGTTTTACAAGATACTTGGTTATTCAGTGGTACTATCAAAGAAAATATTATTTATAATCAAGAAAATATCAGCTATTATGAAATGAAACAAGTATGTAAAATTGTAGGAGTAGATCACTTCATTAAATCTCTACCTAATTCCTATGATACTTTAATTGAAGATAATGATACTATTTCTTCTGGTCAAAAACAACTCATCACAATTGCACGTGGTATGCTTGATAAAGCGCCATTCTTGATTCTCGATGAAGCAACAAGTAATGTTGACACACGTACTGAGGAATTAGTTCAAAAAGCTATGGATAAACTTATGGAAGGTAAAACATCATTTATAATTGCCCACAGATTATCCACAATTAAAAATGCTGATTTAATATTAGTAATGAATGAAGGAAATATCATTGAACAAGGTAACCATGAAGAACTTATGAAACAAAATGGGTTCTATGCTAATCTTTACAATTCGCAATTTGAAAAAGTTAGTTAGGGAGTGGCATTCGTCGCTTCCTTTTTTTTATGTCTCCATATTATATAATGGAGGTAATTTATGAATACAGAAATTATTATGAGTTTGGTAACAATTGTTGTTACATTCATTTTGGGTATAATTGCCAAAAAAATAAGTTGGGTATCAGACAATTTAATTCCTCTCCAAAATCTTGTTATAGGTATAATTGTTTCTCTAATATATTATTTTATGACAAAAGACGTATCCATTAATATTGCTCTATCAGGACTTCTCACCGGAGGAACTTATGATATTATAAAAAATTTAAAAGAGTTAATAAATAATTCTTCGAATAATGAGGAAGAAATAGATGCAGATGGGAGTGTTGGCTGATGAATTATTTAATTTATCCTATAAAGGTAATGAATATTACTCAAACATATGAAAATGATTATTCTCACTCAAGACATACTGTTGGTACTCCGAAAGACTATCCAATCGATGATAATTGCGGAGCAACTGGTGCAAATGGTTACTTTTATTGTCCGTGTGATGCTATGATTGTCAAAAAAATATATGGCGTTGGCACAAGCACATCTAATGTATTATGGTTAGAGTCAACTACTCCAGTTATAACACCAACATTTACTGATTATGTTACTATTATGGTAGCACATATTGAAGATTCAGAATTAAATAAACTTAAAATTGGGCAAGTATTTACTAGAAAAGAACGGGTTGCTCTCGAAGGCAAAGATGGTTATGCTACTGGTGAACACTTTCACATTGTCGTAGGTCGTGGTAAATTTGCTGGTACTGGTTGGGTAAAAAATACTAACAACATTTGGGTAATTAACACTACTGGTGGATCAGTTAAACCAGAAGATGCTTTTTTCATCGATAATACATTTACTACTATTAAAAATTCTAAAGGTATAAACTTTCTAGATTTATATATACCAAATATTGATGATGAGGAAGAGTATTACTATACTACTGCCGAATCACTAAATATTCGCTTAGGTCCAGGGACAAACTATAATGCCATAAACTCACTTCCTAAAAATAGTCGTATTAAAGTTCAGGAATTTATTGATAACTGGGCAAGAATTAATGATAAAGAATATGTCGCAGGTAATTATGTTACTAAAACAGTTCCAAGTAGTTATTATGAAACTAAACATACAACTGCTGATTTTCTAAATGTTCGAAGTAAACCAGCAGGAACAATTCTAAAAGTTAAAGCTCCACTTCCCAAAGGAACAACTGTTGCCATAATGGAAGAAAAAAATGGTTGGATTAAAATAAATAAAAATCGATATGTCTACGCTACTTATATAAAATAATTGCTAAAGTTTAAAATTTATTATAAAATATATCTAGGTGATAATCATGGGTAGTGTTTATAATTATGCTCTTAATTTCAAAAGAAAACACCAAGGTGGATTAGTATGGCGTCTTAAAAAACACTGTGAAGTTGTTGAAAAACATTTAAATCCCGGTGAAGATATTATCTTTGCTTTTGCAGGACAAAAAAACACAAAATTTTATGAACCGTTTTTTAGTTGTGTTGTTGTACTTACTAACAAAAGAATTTTAATAGGGCAAAAAAGGGTAGTATGGGGTTATTTCCTAAGTTCTATTACTCCCGATTTATACAATGACCTATTAGTATATCAAGGCCTTATCTGGGGTAAAGTTACCATTGATACTGTTAAAGAAAAAGTAGTTATTTCAAACTTGCCAAAATCTGGCCTAGATGAAATAGAAACCAATATAAGTGAAATGATGATGAGTGAAAAACAAAAATATACTCCTCATGAAAATGCGAAATAAGATAAGTATGAAAAAACATGTAGTATTGGTAATTTGTCTAATTCTTTTATTTATTATTTTCATTTATCTTTACTTTCAAGAAGTTAGTTATGAATTAAATTATGAAATAAACGATATCAGTATTAATGAAAGATATGACAAAGATTTAAAAGCCTATTTTTTTAATATATATTATAATGACAAAAATTACGAACTAGTTTCGATTGAAGAATATAGTAATAAAAGAAAACTTATTGAAGATATAATAACTAGTGAAAATGATGATGAAGTTTGCTTAAGTTTTAAAACAAATGGCATTAATTTATATAGTATTTGTTCTAATGAAGAAGAATATTATATGAATAATATTGCTAATCAAGAAAAATTTACTACTAATGACACATACGAAAATATAAATATAAATGAATTAGATGATAAAACATATCTTTTATGGAATTACCATGATTTTATTTATTTAAATAATAATACAAAAGAAAAATTAACTTTGTTTTCCAAAGATATTTATAATCTATCTTTAATCTATGCTTTTGATAATTATCTTTTAATACCAGATTATGAACAAAATTACTTATTCGATAAATTATATGTAATTGATACTAATAGAGCAAGGATAAATTCAATTAATTTGCGATTCGATGTCTACTTTGATAGTTACTTTTTAGGTAATGATAAAAATGATGTTTATATTTATGACTTACGTGAAAATCAAGAATTCTATATAGATTTAGACAAAGAGGAAATATATACTAGTAAAAATCAAATACTAGTTGATGGGGATTGGAAAAATGTAACTAATCAAACATTTCAAAACGAAAGACCAACATTTAAAAATACAAAACCTTATGAAATTACCTTAAAAGATAGTCAACTATATTTACAAACTTTAGATGGGAAAACTACAGTACGTTTGACCAATCGCGAAGTATCAGAACTAATCAAAGTTGATAATTTAAATGTTTACTACATTTCCGGAGATATTTTATATAAATATAACCCTTATGATGGTGAAATTGCCTTGCTTCAATACTCAGAATGGAATTTCAATCATCAAAATATGGTATTTATATTTGATTAACCAAAAATGTAGATTATCATATCCTATATTAGGAGTGATAAAATGTTTGATAAATACCGAATTAAACCTAATGATAATCTAAAAGATATTGCTAGTAAATTTAATACTAGTCCAGAAATATTAATGGATATAAATAATATTTATTTTTCTGATGAATTACGTGCTGGAATGGAAATAGTTGTTCCTAAAAATAAAGACCAATATTTTAATTATTATACGATTGAAGCTGGAGATTCTCTTTACAAAATTGCTCAAAAATATAATATTAATCCAACTCTTCTTGCTAGTTTAAATGGTTTAAATATGGATGATTATATCTATCCAAATCAAGAAATACTTATTCCTAAAAGCGGTTATAGTTACTATATTACTGCGGAAGGTGATACGTTAGATACTGTTGCTAATATGTTTAAAATATCTAAATTGGATTTACTCAACCAAAATGAAACAATTTACTTGCTAAAAGATCAAGTTTTAGTTACCAAAAGATAAGAATATGGGCTAGGCACCATATTTTTTTTGTGGTAAAATATTACTAGAAAAGGGTGCGATAGTATGATTTTAAAAAAGCCATATGGTTTTCTAATCCGACACTTTAGATTAATTCATATTATTTTAACTGCAATAACAATTTTTATTGCTATTAGTTCACGCAATATTCTTACCTTTATTCGCCGTTTTATTAGTAATGGTTATTCAATAACTGTATTTGAAAATATGGCATCAGAATATATACACTGGACTTTATATTTAGCCATTATTGTAGCAATTGGTATATTGCTTGCCGTATATATTTTGTTAGTAACCAAGAAAAAACCAAATCGTATATATATTATTGCAATTGCCTATTATGCTATTCTTTTTGTCTTTATAATAATTGCTGCATCCTTAATAAATGGTTTAAGTGATGGTTTGTGGGCAACAGCATCTGCTAGAACCTATCGTGATATTGCCCAGATAGTTTATTATCCTCAATTTATATTTATTATCATCATGGGTATTAGAGCATTAGGATTTAATGTTAAGCAATTTGATTTTAAAAGCGACTTAAAAGAATTAGAAATAACTGATGAAGACTCCGAAGAAGTTGAACTTAATATTAATTTTCAAACTTATAAAGCTGAACGTTTTATTCGCAGATTCATCAGAGAATTTTATTATTACTATTTAGAAAACAAACTCGTTGTTAATATTATTTTTATTATAATAGTTGCTATAACTATTTTCTTAGGTTTCAAAAGTTATGAAAAATTAAAGTATACATACGACGTTGGAGAATCATTTACCTATAATGGCTTTAGAATTACAGTTGAAGATAGCATATTAACAAATGTCGATTATAAAGGTGATGAAATCGTTGAAGGTCGTTATTATTTAGTATTAAAACTTAATCTTACTAATGTATCAGGTACAAATGCTACTCTAGATTATGATAGTTTAAAAATATATGTAAATGGCGATTACATTGATCCATCACTTGATATTGGAAATTATTTTATAGATTATGGAGACCCATACATGGGTAGAAACTTTACAATAGGCGCATCAGGAACATATATAATTCCTTATATGCTTACTGAAGATCAAGTAGAAAGTAGTTATCGCTTGTCGATTTATACTGGTTCTGCTCAAAAATCTAAAAACTTTATGGCTATTACCTATAATGTAACAATGCGCCCTACAAGAATGATGGATGTTGATGTAGTAAGAGAAGCAAACATAAATGACACTGTATCATTTTCTAGTACTTTTTTAGGAGATGCTTCCCTAGCAATAACTAATATAGATATTAATAGTAGATATGAATATACTTATCAAAGTTGTTATCGTGATAACTGTCGTGATTATACTGGTCTTGTTACAACTAGCACAGCTAATCAAATGAATCAAACATTGCTAATAATGGATTATGATTTAGTTTTAGATTCTGAAAGTGATTCTTATATGAATATTAGTAACATTGGTGAATTTAGTGAAGCGTTTATGTCAGTTGAATATAATCTATATGATAATTGGATGGAAAGTAATATAGAAAATGTAACTCCTAATAGAGTAACAGATAAACTTATTTTGCAAACTAATAGCCAAATTGAATATGCTACTGAAGCGAATTTAGTAATAACAATTCGTGACAGATGTTACAAGATAAAAATAAAGTAAAATTGAGAATAATTCTTTCTCAATTTTTTCTATATATTGAAATTAAAAAGTAATTATGGTATTCTATAAATGAAAGTAGGAAATTAATAAATGAAAAAAGAGAAAATGATTACGATTACATATGTGGTTAGTGGTATATTTTTACTAACTATATCATTCCTCGGAGGAATGCTTGTTGAAAAAAATCTAAGCCAAGATACCAATGTCAATGATAAAGTAACTTATGAAATAGAAACCATTGAAGATAGCAAAATAAATAATCCAGTTTTATACATAGAAGGTGAGTCAGAAAATATATATTTAATTGGTTTAAGTAATATTTATAGTAATCAAAAAGACTTAAGTGAAGTTTATAATGGTAATTATATTTCTAATTTAATTGAAAAAATAAATTATTCTGAAAACAACCAGGATTATATAATATATAGAGATTTTAAAACATTATCAAATAATGGCTTGAGTTTAGTAAAGTGTAATAATAGCAATAATATTTATATTGGACCGATGAATTTAGTTTTTAATTCGGACTTTTGCATATCTGAAAATCCTAAAAATGGTACTACATTTATTAAAACTTATAAAGTATTAAATGTTGCTGATAGTAACGATTATGATTATTTATATTTAACACTAAGACAATATCAATGTGAAGAAGTAGTAACAGTAAGAGTAAAAAGAAAATTATGTCCCGATATAAAAGCGAATAGTAATTATGAATTTACTTTTGAGTATACTTCAAATATGGTAGAAGAAAATATAAACTCTGTTTTTTCTAACACTAATTTATTGAAAATAACTTTAACAGATAAAGAAGGAATGGATCAAATTCAAGATGGAGTTTAGTGCTGATAATGTTAAAAATAAAGTTGTAGAAAATGAATTAAATTAAACAATTTTATTTCTCCAAAACAATATGTAAAGATGTTATTATGAATTTAGAAGATATTATTAGTACATTTATTACTGCTGCTGGTGTTGTTGCTATATTTGCAGTGGCTAAATTAAGTGCCAAAAATCAAAATAAAAACATGACAATAAAAAATTTTGAGGTTAGATATTCTCCTGCTTTAGTAAGAACTATGTACTTTTTGGCTATATTTGTTGTAGTTTTTTCAATAGTACTTTATCCATACATTGTTAAAGATAGTAATCCTTATGTTGTTTATCCAATATGTATAGGTATAGCATTATTTATTTTTGCTTTTGGTCGCATTTTAAATTATAGTTGCATAACTGTTAATAACGAAACAATTATAGTTAAACATTTTCTTCAAAAGAAGAAAGAATACAAAATATCAGATATAACAAAGGTAAAAAGTGGTTTAGGTAATGATGGAAAAATAAAAGTCTATATTGGAAAGAAACAAGTATTTTCATTTTCAAAATTAATGACTGGCTATGATTTGATGTGTCAAAAGTTAAATGTATTAAATTTCTAATACATGTTTATTAAATAACCATATAATAACAAAAGGCTAAAATAATTTATTTGAAAAAATCTATTTACTAAATTTAAATAATCTTCTTTCTTTTATCATAGACTGTTATATAAAATGTTTACTCTAATTGACAAAAATAAAACATTAGTGTAAAATTATATGTACGTGAATTATTATTTAATTCATTCATGTCGGAACCGTAGCCAAGTGGCTAAGGCGTAGGTCTGCAACACCTTGATCGCCGGTTCAAATCCGGCCGGTTCCTCCATATAAATTTGAAATCTCTTCGGAGATTTTTTTTGTTGCGGTGTTGCAAACTATACATACTTTTGTTATACTGAATTTGAAATAAATAATAAGGTGTGGTTTTATGATTTCAATAAATAATTTTTCTAAAGCTTATAATAAAAAAGAATATGTAGTAAAAAATCTCAATTTAACAGTTAATGATGGTGATATTTGTGCTTTTGTTGGTCACAACGGCGCTGGCAAAACCACAACACTAAAATGTATGGTTGGAATACTTGATTTTTCTGATGGTGATATCTTAATCAATGGTAAATCTATTAAAAAAGAGGCAATTTCCTGTAAAAAAGAAATTGCTTACATTCCCGACAATCCCGAAGTTTATGACCATCTACGTGGCATAGAATATCTAAATTTCATTGCCAGTGTCTTTAAAGTACCAAAAGACAAAAAAGAAGCACTTATAAAAAAATATGGTGATTTATTTGAAATGACCGAATTTCTAAATCAAGAAATCGGAGGATATTCTCATGGTATGAAACAAAAAATATCTTTAATTGCAGCCTTAATTCATGACCCAAAAGTTTTAATTTTAGATGAACCTTTTGTAGGGCTTGATCCTATCAGTACGCATTACTTAAAAGAAGAAATGAAATCAATGGTAAAGAGTGGTGCAACAATAATTTTTTCAACCCATATATTAGATGTTGCTGAAAAATTATGTAATAAAATAGCTATTTTAAAAAATGGTTCCTTAGTTTATAGCGGTAACATGGATGATTTAGTAAGAAATAAAAGTCTTGAAGAAATATACATGGAGATAGACAATGGCAAACTTAATTAACTTAACTAAAATTAATTTTGGCAACCAGTTTCGTACATCTATCGATTCATCTATACTATCACTATTAAAAATTTTACTTTTCATAAGTTTATATTGCATACTTGGACTTTTCATTTATCGCTTTGCAAACTATATGGTAACTACATTTAATAAATTGGGAATGCCTGAACTTGCCTTAAGTGAATTTTTTGCTTTTGGTAGTGTATTTATACTAGCTTTAAGTATATTTCGTATGGATATATTTAATAGTAAAGATCATGATTTACTAGCAAGTCTACCCATATCTAAAAAAATAATTGTAGCAAGCAAACTAATTAATGTATATATTTTTAACCTATTGATAATTGCTATTATAATGGTTCCTGCATATATTGCTTATATTAATGTTGCATCATATTCTCCTAATTTTTTATTACTTGCCCTAATTTCTATATTAACCATTCCAATTATTCCTACAATTATTGCTGTATTCTTAAATAGCATAATAACAATTATTTCAACTCACTTTAAATATAAAAAAATAATCCAAACCATTCTCATGCTTATCCTCATGGTTTTTAGTCTTTATTTTGCTTATGAAATGAATAGTAATTTAGAACTAAATCTATTTAATATAAGTGAAAGTTTTAATAATTTCTTTAATAGTTTTTATCCTCTAACTAAATATTTTACAAGCATGATTGTGGATAATAACATGCATTCTATGCTTATATTTATTGGTATATCTATTTTATCCATAATTGTATTAACAATATTTTTAAGTATATTTTATAACAAAGTAACTAACAAAATTGCCGTTAGAACGCATCACAATATTAATTATAAACATATTTCTAATCATAGTTATTTTACTAATCTCGTAAAAAAGGATATAAAAAGAGTTCTATGTTCTCCAAACTTTCTCCTTAATTCTTGTATAGGACTTATTTTACTTATATTAATTCCTATTATACTATTTTTTGTTAATATCAACGATATAGAAAATATTGCTCTAACTGAAGATACCCTAATTAAATATCTTCCTATAATATTTGCATTTTTTATACTTTTAAGTTCAACTACTTCATCGTTGATATCGTTAGAAGGAAAAAGAATCTACATTTTAAAAATGTTACCTATAAAGTTTAGTAAAATATGGCAAAGTAAAGTTTTAAGTAACTATATTATAATTTTAATTGCATCATTTATTTCCCTTGTTATATTTAATTTTTCTTTAAACCTTACTTTAAAAACCAATATAGAAATAATCATGATTATTTTATCAAGTGGCTTATTTATAAGTTTATATGGTTTAGTAATAAATTTAGTATTTCCTAACTTTTCTTGGAAAAGCGAAATTAAAGTAATTAAACAAAGTGCATCATCATTTATCACAGTAATTACTGGCCTTCTTATAGGATTATTCATAGTGTATAAATGCAATACTTTTCCAAATAATTATATATTTTTACTATTTATAAGTTTTATAATAGTATCATTCATATTAGTTTTATTCTTGCAAATAGTGGGATTTAAAATATTTGAAAAACTTAATACTTAGTGGTAAAAATTGTCTACAATTTGACTCGTTATTTGTCAAGATATATTGCTATTTGTCGAATATTTGGTTATAATAAAAAAGAATAGGGAAGTGTGGTATGAATACCGAAGTTAAGCAAAAACTAACATTTCGCGAAATACTAAAACTTTTGTCCACAATAATTAGTTGGACAGTTTTTGCATTGTTGGTAATTTGTGCCATATTCTTACTTTATTATTTTATTGCTACCAAAATATATGTTGTGAGTGGTGGTAAATATGAACCTAAATTTGCTCTTTATACAATAATTAGTGGTAGTATGACACCCAATATAAATGTTTATGATGTTGTAGTAGATGTTCGTGTTGATAATCCTGAAGACATAAAAATTGGTGATGTTATAACTTTTTATTCTGATGCACCAGAAGTCCACGGCGGAACAATTACTCACCGGGTTATTTCAATTATTAAAAATAGTGATGGAACATATAATTATCAAACAAAAGGAGATT
The DNA here is from genome assembly GCA_944332715.1 of uncultured Bacilli bacterium. Classification (GTDB taxonomy): domain Bacteria; phylum Bacillota_I; class Bacilli_A; order RF39; family UBA660; genus Onthocola_B. The sequence goes on along the minus strand of CALVKN010000012.1, from coordinate 11,232 downwards.
TTAACTTAGTTGAAGATAGTACTACGGTATCATTTAATCAAATTATTGGAAAAGTAGCGCTTCGAATTCCAGGGTTAGGAAGAGTTCAGTTTTTCCTTGCTAGTTCCTATGGTTGGTTATTCCTTATTATGATACCAGCGCTATACATAATTTTTAAAGATATTTATCGTTTGATTAAATTAAAACAAGAAAAAAATCCTAATAATAAGAACAATAATAAACCAAGTAAATTTAAAGAATTAATGTTACGCCCTTTATTTGGAACTAAACCAAAATTATTAGGTTATACACCCCAACCAGAAAATCCTCAAATAACTGTTAAAGAAACTCCTCCGTCATCTGACTTACCTAAAAATATTTTTGATTCATATGATGAAGAAGTCGATTTAGATGACTTACCAAAACTAAAGTAGAAGAATAACTTCTGCTTTTTCTTTACGCAAAAACATGTAAAGTTTAATTTACATTGGATTGTCATAAAAATTGACTAAAAAAATATAATGTGATAAGATTGTGGTAATTAAGGAGGGATTTTGTGAAAAAAGTCTTAAAGAACTACAAAAGTACTTTAATATTATTGGGCTTTGTAGTTATCGGAGCAATCTGTGGCTTAATATTTAAGGAAAAAGCCGAAATCGTAAAACCACTCGGTGATTTATTCTTAAATCTATTACTTGTCATAATTGTTCCATTAATATTCTTTACGATTACATCTTCAATTTCAAAGATCAATGAACGCAAGAGATTAGGTAAGATTTTAATAAGTACAATAGTAATATTCTTAATAACATCTATAATTGCTGTAATTGTTGGATACATTACAACATCTGCAATTGAGCTAGTTAATCCGGAAGATACAGATGCAATTCGTGAAGTATTTGATGATAGTGTTACTGAAGAAGTAGAACTAAATCTATTAGAAAGGACTGTTAATGTATTATCGACAAATCAATTTGTCAACTTACTTTCAACAGACAATCTAATTGCTTTAATAGTTATATCACTTCTAGTAGGTATTGCTATTAATAAGAGTGGAGAAAAGGGTAGAAAAGTATCTGAACTACTAGATTCATGTAGTGAAGTAATGTATAAACTAATTGAAATAATTATGTATTATGCTCCAATCGGTCTTGGTTGCTACTTTGCAGCTTTAGTTGGAACTCTTGGTAGTGTCATCGCCGTTGGTTTCTTAAAAACATTTGTAGTTTACTTAGTTGTAAGTTTATTATTTATGTTTATATTCTATAGCATTTATGCTTATATTGCTGCGGGCAAAAAAGGTATAAAGGCATTTTGGAAAAATATTTTACCATCAGCATTAACAGCATTAGGTACTTGTTCATCTGCAGCAAGTGTTCCAGTAAATGTTGAATGTACTAAAAAAATGGGTGTACCAAATGACATTGCTGAAACAACTGTACCATTAGGAACAAGTTTCCATAAAGATGGTTCATCAATGGGTAGTGCTTTCAAAATAATGTTCCTAGTTTGTCTGTTTGGAACATCACTTTCAACATTTGGTGATGTTGCTCAAGTTATAGGAATTGCCCTAGTAGCAACACTTCTAGTAACTGCTGTACCTATCGGTGGTGGTACAATTTCTGAAATGTTAATCATCACAATGATGGGTTATCCTGTTGCGGCCTTGCCAATTTTGACAATTGTTGCTACAATAATAGATGCACCAGCAACTTTACTTAATGTAACTGGTGACTCTGTTTGTTCAATGATGGTTGCTCGTGTAGTTGAAGGCAAGGGTTGGATAGATAAGAAAAAGGAAGTAAAAACTTTGGATGTTAAATCTGAAGAAACTACTGAGGTAAGGGAAGACCCAGAAGTAGAAAAATCAAAAAATCAAAAAACAAATAAGAAAAAGAAAAAACATTAGAAGTATGATGATTCAATTTAGTAGTTTTATTATAAAGTCTTAACAGAGATAAAATATGTAGCTGAGAATATTTTAATGATGATAATAAAATGAATTTCACTTGATGAATACTTTCCGGGATAACTCCCTTATCAGTTAAAGCGTATGAATAAAGTTCATAAACTAAGGTGGTACCGCGGGCCATGCTCGTCCTTAATTAGTTTATGAACTTTTTATTTTTGAAGGAGGAAAATATGGAAAAAGAATTAGAAAGTTTAATTGCTAGTTTAAAAAGTGAACTAGCAAAATCTACCAAAGAAGCTGATATATTAAATGTTAAATCTAAATATGTTGGAAAAAAAAGTCGTATTAGTGAAATACTAAGTAGCTTAAAAGATATGAGTGTTGATGACAAAAGAAAATATGGTAGTTTAATAAATAATACCAAAAAGGAAATGGAAAGTATTGTTGCATCAAGTCTTGAAGCGTTAGAAAATAAAGTTAATATAACTTTTGATGACACTCTAGATTATGATGTTGAAAATGGATCTTTGCACCCGGTAACAATTGTTGCTAAAGAAGTAACTGATGCTTTAAAGAAAATGGGCTTTACGGCAGTAAGTGGTCCCGAAATGGAATCAGAATACTATAACTTTGAGGCATTAAATGTTCCAAAAGACCATCCTGCCAGAGATATGCAAGACACATATTACTTAGATAATGGTATGCTTCTTCGTACTCAAACTAGTGATAATCAAATTCGAGGAATGGAAAACTACGGTGCTCCACTTCGTATTTGTGCACCAGGTAGAACATTTAGAAATGAAGACTTAGATGCTAATCATGAAAATACTTTCTTTCAAATTGAAGGTATGGTAATCGATGAGAGTATATCCATTGAAAATTTGATGTATGTTATGCAAGAACTTCTAAGTGAAGTGTTTAAAACAGATTTAAAAGTAAGACTTCGTCCAGGATTCTTCCCATTTACTGAACCTAGTTATGAAATGGATATGAGTTGTGTAATCTGTGGTGGAAAAGGATGCCCAACTTGTAAGAATGGCGGCTGGATAGAACTTATTGGTTGCGGTATGGTTCATCCAAATGTCTTACGTGCTGGTGGAATAGATCCGAAAAAATATACCGGTTTTGCCTTTGGTATTGGTCTTACTAGACTTGCTATGATGAAATATAAAATAAGTGATATCCGTGTTCTTAACTCTGGTGACATTCGCTATCTTAAGAACTTTGATATAAAGTAAGGAGGTTAAATAATGTTAATATCATGTAATAAATTAAAAAGCCATATTAAAAATAGTGAAGACATTGACTTTCTAAATATTTGGGATACTTTTACTATTCGTACTGCTGAAGTAGAAGGCGTTAAAAAAGTTGGTGACCAAATAGATAATGTTGTAATTGCTGAAATTATAAAGTGTGAAGATCATCCTGATAGTGACCACATGCATGTTTTAATGGTTGCTTGTGGTGAGAGTGAACCAATTCAAGTAGTTTGTGGTGCCCCAAATGTCCGAGTTGGTTTAAAGACAGCATATGTAAAGGCCGGAGGACACATCGATGGCGTTGAAATAAAACCTAGACCTTTACGTGGAATTTTATCAAATGGTATGTGCTGTAGCGGTCGTGAATTAGGTATATCTGATAATCACGATGGTATACTTGAGTTTCCTGATGATGCTCCAGTTGGTACTGATGTTAAAGACTACCTACCTATCAACGATATCATTGTTGAAATTGATAACAAATCCCTAACTAATCGCCCTGATTTATGGGGGCATTATGGTATAGCTCGTGAAATTGCTGCTATAACAGAACATGAACTTTTACCACTTGATATTGAAGAGGTCAAAAATGATAAAAAAGACTTAGAAATAACTATCAAGGATCCAAATCTTTGCTATCGTTATACTGGATTAAAAGTAGATAACTTAAATAATAATAAAACACCACTAGATATGCAAATTTTCCTTTATTATGTTGGAATGCGTTCTATATCATTATTCGTTGACTTAACCAACTATTTAATGCTTGAATTAGGTCAACCAATGCACGCTTTTGATTCTCGAGTTGTTAAAAAAATTGAAGTTGGTCTAGCAAATGATGGTGATACATACACAACCCTTGATGGTGTAGAGAGAAAATTAACTAAAGATAACCTAATGATTAAAAATGGTGATAAATATTTTGGTATCGCCGGTGTAATGGGTGGTTTAGATAGTGAAATTCTAAGTGATACCGATTCCATATTCCTAGAAAGTGCTAACTTTAATGCGGGATCTATCAGAAAAACTGCAGTTGCTCTAGGTCTTCGTACTGAAGCTAGTGCAAGATATGAAAAATCTCTTGATCCAAATATGACTGATGTTGCTATCAAAAGATTACTCTATTTACTTAAGAAAGAAAACCCTGATTTAGTTATTGCATCAAACCTAACAGATGTATATCCAACACCACTATCTGTTGGTCATATTACTCTTCATAAAAACTTACTAAGCATCTATATGGGAAGAACTTTAAGTGATGAAGTAGTATCAAGCATATTAGAAAGACTTGGATTTACTGTTAAAGTAAATGAAGATTCATATGAAGTAACAGTTCCAACATATCGGGCAACTAAAGATGTTTCTATTGAACAAGACTTAATCGAAGAAATTGCTCGTATGTACGGTCTTGAAAACTTTGTTGCTAAACCACTAAAACTTGATTTAACAATAACTGAACACGAAACAATTTACAATCAAGAATATGAAGCAAAACATTTACTTGCTGAAAAATATGATATGCATGAAGTAAATAGTTATATTTGGTATGATACAGAAACTCTAAAAACTCTAGGAGTTGAAAAAACAGGAGTTAAACTAATTGGTAAAAGCGAAAATAACATCTTACGTGATGACTTAAGTTTTTCCCTTCTAAATATTGTTGCATCTAACTTTAAAAATTATCACAAATTTAATATCTTTGAAATAGCAACAATTATTGAAAATAATGAAAATAAAAGAGTATTAAGTATCATACTAGCTGATGATGAAAAAAATATTGAAAGCATCTACATGCAAGCAAAACAAGTTGTTAAATATTTATTTAAAATGTTAAAAAATAAAACAGTTGAATTTACTAACAATGTTAATGAAAAATCATATTACGATGCTTCATTAGGTAAAGTTATTAACATAGATAACACTAAACTTGGAGAAATAAATGTTTTAAATAAATCAATTACTAATAAACTTGCTAAGAAAAAAGCATTAGTATGTGTAGATATTGATTTTGATAAATATGTTAATATTACTCCTGTTCAAAAGCTTGCAACAGAAGTAAGTAAATATCCAACAGTTGAACTAGACTACACAATCATCATGCCAAGTGGTACTAAATATGATAATTTAAAACAAGTTTTAAACGAATTCAAGAGCAATCTAACTAAAGGATATTCACTAGTTGGAACTTATGAAAACAAATATACAATTCGTTATATCCTTGGAAGTAATACTAAGACTCTTGAACAAAAAGATTTAACAAATTTCAAAGAAAGATTTATAGAACATATTAAAAATAACAACCTATCAATAGTTGAATGATTATTGATGAACAAGAATTCCTGAGTATATTAACTAGCCTTGAAATAGGTAATCAGGAATTCTTTCAATTCCTAAATGGTAAAGTAAAAAGATATCCTATCAAAGACTTTGGTTGGGGTTGTTTTCCAATTCTTGATGAGGATAATCATATTGTCGACATTCGTATTATTGTACCAGACTTCTTAGATGAATTATGCATAAGAATCAACATTCATGAATATGCTCATGCCTTTGAGTTATATAATGAACTTGGACAAGTTTATATAGAAAATAGAGTAGTTCGAGAAAATAATGCTAGAGAAAAAGAACTAGAATTCTTAAGATTAAGATCTAAATTCTAGTTCTTTTCTTTGGATTTAATTATTATTTCAAGATTATGAGTTTTAGCAATTTTCTGTAGTGTTTCAAAAGTATAATTTACAGTTCCATATAGATTATTTAGATTACTACAATATTTCCATTAAAGAATTTTCTGATAAATTAAATATAACAGAAAATGAATTAAATAATATATTAAATAATAACATTGGAATTGATGAAAAATTAATGAATAATATAAGCAAATTAACAAGTATTGAAATAAAACTAATTAAATTTGCTGAAAAACAAAAAACTATGTATAAATATTTATCAAATAGATTTGATAATAAAATAGAAATAAAAAAATATTTAAATAGTTTAGGCTTAAAAAAATTTGTAAAAGAAGGAAAATTAGAATTAAAAGATTCAACTAATGATATTCAAAATGCTATAGACTTATTTGAATATTTAAACATAGATATTTATTGACAAATATCTAAAACTACTTCATAATATCCTTGTTGGTGATTTCCATGAAACAAGAAGAAGTTGAAAGAAGTATAATTAAAACTTATCGTAAAGATATATGGCGTAAATTTACTAAAGCTGTAACAATTTATGATTTAATCAAAGATGGTGATAAAATTGCTGTATGCATTAGTGGTGGTAAAGATTCGTTTTTACTAGCCAAATGTATGCAAGAAATAAAAAAGCATGGTAAGATTAAATTTGATTTAGAGTTCATTGTTATGGACCCGGGATATAGCAAAGAAAATTTGGAAAAAGTTAAAAAGAATGCGGACCTATTAGGAATTCCGATTAAAGTTTATGAAAGCACTATTTTTGATTCTTTAAAATCGATGGATGTAAAATCTCCTTGTTATATGTGTGCAAGAATGCGCCGTGGACATCTATATAAATTTGCCCAAGATTTAGGTTGCAATAAAATTGCTTTGGGACATCACTATAATGATGTTATTGAAACAATTATGTTAGGAATTCTTTATAATGGGGAAATAGTATCAATGCTTCCTAAGATCAAAAGTAAAAATTTTCCGGGTATGGAATTAATTAGACCTTTATATTTAGTTAGAGAATCCGCCATTATCAACTGGTTAAAATATAATGAATTAGAATTTATCAACTGTGCTTGCCCTTTAAAAAAAGAAGACTCTAAAAGAGCAGAAGTAAAAGAACTCATCAAAAAACTTCGAGAAACAAATAAATTTGTTGAATATAATATTTTTAAAAGTGTTGAAAATATTAACATAAATCAAGTCATGGGCTATATCAACAACGATAAAAGATATAATTATTACGATGATTATGAATAATAATTTTTGCAACATAATGTTGCATTTTTTTTGGTTGCCAAAGCCCTGATATTATGATACTATTAATTCATAATAATGAGGAAGATATAATGGAAGATAATTGGTATTTATATAGTGCTGAAGATGTTTTAAAAAAATTAGATGTTGATAAGTCTGGACTTACCAACGAAGAAGTTAAAAATAATAAAGCAAAATACGGTTTAAATGTTTTACCTAAGAAAAAAAGAGATACAGTTTTTAAAATAATTTTAAGAGAACTATTAAATCCAATAGTATTGCTGTTAATAGTAACAGTTGTTTTTTCATTTATAATAGGTGAAGTCGTTGATGCTTGTGCTATAATTTTTATTATTTTAATTGATTTAATTTTAGGAACATTTCAAGAATGGAAAGCTGAAAAAACTGCTGAAAGTTTGCAAGAACTAATTAAAGATAAAGTTCGTGTCATTAGAAATGGTAAAGAAACGGAAGTTGATTCAGAAGAATTAACGATTGGTGATATTATTTTGTTAGAATCAGGAGATCGTATAAGTGCAGATGCCAGACTTATCGAAGTTCACAATCTACAAGTTGATGAATCAATTTTAACTGGTGAAAGTCTTAGTGTTACTAAAGAAATAGAAAAAATAAAATCAGATGTTACTCTAGCAGATCGTAAAAATATGGTTTATGCTGGTACTACAGTTACTACTGGTAGAGCAATCGGTGTTATAACTGGCATCGGCATTCATACTGAAATAGGTAAAATTGCTAGTAATGTTGTTTCTAAAAAAGATGAAGCATCTCCATTAACAATTAGAATGAATAAATTTTCTAAACAAATTAGCATTTTAATAATAATTGTTGCCATTATCATTGCAATCATACTATTTGCTAAGGGAGAACCCGGAACAGAAATTTTCTTATCAGTAATTGCTCTTTCTGTTTCAGCAATGCCTGAAGGCTTACCGCTTGCTTTAACTATGGCTTTAACTATCGCATCAAATAAGATGGCTAAGAAAAGTGTTGTAGTCAAAAAACTAAATTCAGTTGAAGCTTTAGGAAGTTGTACTGTCATTGCTAGTGATAAAACAGGAACTCTAACAATTAATAAACAAACTGCTAAAAAAATTGTTACACCTGATGCTTGTGAATATGATATAACAGGAATTGGTTATGATGATATCGGTGAAGTAAAAGGTATTGACAATGCCGATATAAAAAAGGCCGAAGAAATTGCTTTGCTTGGGGCTATTAACAATGAAGCCAAACTTACAAAAGAAAATGGCAAGTGGCATTATCTTGGGGACTCCATTGATATAGCATTCTTAGCCTTAGGTAAAAAAACTAAAGTGCCTTATGAAAAAGTTGAAATAATTGATCAAATACCTTATGAATCTCAAAATAAATATTCTGCAGTATTCTATAAAAAAGATAACGAAACATATTGTACTGTTAAGGGTTCATTAGAAAAAATATTAGAATTTTCTAAATACATGGATGTTAACAACAAAAAGTCTAAAATAGATATTGCCAAATTAAAGAAACAAAATGAAGAATTAGCCAGTGAAGGCTACCGTGTCATTGCAATTGCTGATGGCCCTATTAAAAACTTTGTCAAAAAAGATTCTTATAAACCTACAGATATAAAAGATTTAACATTTAAAGGTTTAGTTGGCTTTATCGACCCAATCCGTGAAGAAGCAGCCGATTCCATTAAAAAATGTATGACTGCTGGTATCAAAGTTTTAATGATTACCGGAGACCATCCACTTACGGCTTTAAAAATTGGTAAAGATTTAGGACTAGTAACCGATAATAAAGAAATTGCCACCGGTGATGATGTCAACAAATTTCTAGAAAAAGGCGAAAAAGAATTTGATAAATTTATCCAAGGTAAAAAAGTATTTGCTAGAGTTACCCCAATGGATAAACTAGCCATAATTGATTCATTAAAGCGTCAAGAAGAATTTGTAGCAGTTACTGGTGATGGGGTCAATGATGCTCCAGCTATAAAAAGTGCCAACATTGGTATTGCTATGGGAAGTGGAACTGATGTTGCCAAAGAAACTGCTAGCATGATTGTTTTAGATGATGATTTCACTTCCATTGTTAAAGGTGTTGAAGAAGGTAGAACTGCTTATAATAATATTCGAAAAGTAAGTTATATGTTACTATCTTGTGGACTAGCAGAAGTATTATTCTTTATATTATCAATTATCTTTAATCTACCAATGCCTCTTGTTGCTATTCAACTTTTATGGCTAAATATTGTTACTGATGGCTTGCAAGACTTTGCTTTATCATTTGAAAAAACAGAACCCGGTACTATGCATGAAAAACCACGAGCAACAACTGAAACAATATTTAATAAAGAATTATTAACAGAAGTCTTAGTGGCGGGCTTTACTATTGGCCTAATAGTCTTTGGTATTTGGTACTATCTAGTAAATGTTGTTAATATGGAAATACATCTAGCTAGAGGTTATATCATGGTACTTATGGTCTTCTTACAAAACATGCATGTCCTAAATTGTCGCAGTGAAAAAACAAGCATATTTAAAATGCCATTTAATAACCCATTAGTAATAGTAACAATCATCGGCGCTATTATATTACAAGTAATTGTTATGGAAGTACCATTCCTAAGTGAATTTTTAAATACCACAACTGTTCCAGTAGTAGATATGTTAAAACTATTTGTTTTCTCCCTAATAATAATATTAGTAATGGAAATATTTAAAGTTATCAAAAATAAAATACGCAAGTAATTAAACTTACGTATTTTTATTTTCTTTTAAGAATTAATGATGCTCCTCCAACTAATACAACACTTGCCAGTACTATAATTGGTACTACCATATTTGATTTTATTTTATCTTCATTGGTATCATCAGTTTCATTGATATCACCATCAACATTTTCTTCTGCTGTATAATCACTACTTCTAAATGTAATTGATCCATCATTATTATATATAGTTTCTAAATCAGTAGTTATATGTTCATCGATCCAAGCATCTTCAATAAAACTTGGTTCCATATGATAATGATTATATAAGGAATAAGCATCTTCACTATATTCTATATTCTCTAACCATTTATTATATTTTTTTACATCATCAAACATACTTGCAAATTCTTCTTTTGATGTAACAGTTAATTTACTTCCATCTTCATCTTTAACAGTATATTGTCTTCCGCCGATATTAAATACTACAAAATATAATTGATTACCATCTTCATCAGTGCTAAGTACATAATTATATAATCCTTTAATAGTTAATTCTCCACTACCTTCTATTACATAATTACCATCTCTTATTACATCAATTGTATTACTTCCATTTACTTGAATAGTGCTTTCTAAAGCATCATTACCATATAAATACACATTTGCATCATTTTCAAATTCAAATGTTGATGTGCTATTGGTATATGTTCCTATTACTACATCATCTTCACCATAATCATTACATGTATTATTTGTATAATCATAAGTTTCATCTAATGAACTTGTGCCACAAATAAAATCATCATCCATCCCCCAACTAATTTCATAATTAGTAAGTTCTGTAGTCTCAGCACATACAACCATAGGTATCAATATTAACCCACAAATAAATAAACATATTTTTTTCATATCATATCCTCCATTATAATAATAGTTCAAAATAATAAAAAAGACAAGATTTAGTTTTATTCTAAAAATATTGTTTATATTTTAAAAATATGGTATATTAAAAATGTAAGCGTTACCCCTAGTGGATAATGCCTGCAAGGTTTTTACTTGAGACACTATACCTGCCCAATACAAATTGGGACTACAAGGCTAGTGTCTCTTTTTTATATTAAACGCAATATAATTACGAGTAACATAATTATGATTACTAAAAGTTTTTCGATTATTTCTTCTTTCATCTCTTTGGCCCCTTTCATCCCAAAACCCCCAAAATTTGAGTAGTAAAGAAATTACTCGGTTGAAAGCAGGCACAACACTCTCCGGTAACGGTTATCTATTCTAAAGTTGGTTTATAAAAATTGCAAGAAAAATCGTACGACAAAATTCGACACCATCTACCACTTTTCATCAAAATATATTTGTGGTATAATAGAAACATAAGTTACCATGATGCTTATTTTAGAGGGAG
>CALVKN010000011.1 GCA_944332715.1 uncultured Bacilli bacterium | reverse complement strand
GTAAAAAAATCTCTCAATCCCTTTATTTACAAGGGGTTGAGAGATTTTACTTTTCTAAAACTGATAAATTTGAGATTATAATATGATTTTTCAATAATTTCAAGACTTTTGTGATATTTTTTTCACAAAATATAGTTGACACATTAATTTCAATTTGTTATAATCTAAATGCATTCACAAAATGCATGGAGGAATACCCAAGTCCGGTTGAAGGGATCGGTCTTGAAAACCGACAGGTCGAGAAATCGGCGCAGGGGTTCGAATCCCTTTTCCTCCGCCAATTTTTTAGATATCGCGGGATGGTAGCAGTTTGGTAGCTCGTCGGGCTCATAACCCGAAGGTCGTAGGTTCAAATCCTACTCCCGCAACCAATGGTTCGTTAGTGTAGGGGTCTATCACGCTTGCCTGTCACGCAAGAGATCACGGGTTCAAATCCCGTACGAACCGCCATGATGGCTTCATAGCTCAGTCGGTAGAGCAGAGGACTGAAAATCCTTGTGTCGCTGGTTCAATTCCCGCTGGAGCCACCAGAAAGATAGATACAAGCCAGAAATGGCTTTTTTTAATGTAACTTTTGTGGAGGAAAAGGTGATAGTAACAAATTTCCTTGCAACCGATATAATATTTTAGTATAATTGTTTTAGGCCGTAATAGTATAATGGTATTACAAGTCCATGGTAAGGATTAAATCAGTGTTCAATTCACTGTTACGGCACCATATTGATTGATACTTGGGCATGGTGCTCAAGTTTTTTTATATAAAAAACTGCTAGAAAGCAGTTATAAAAATTTCTTTAATTTTTCAACAGATTCTTCTTGCATGTCGGCATATTCTTGAACTAACTTGTGAATCGTACTATCTATATTTTTATGATTTAATAATTTTCTTCCTTCGATAATTCCCATATTTGTTCCTTGAAGTAGTAAGTCAGTAATTTTAGATGTTGAATCATCCATAAGAGTTTTCATTTCGATGCCATACCAAGTCATTGCTTTATTCATGGTGCTTGTTTCGTGAGGTTTATTTTCACTATAATCTGGATAAATTTTAGCAATTTTCTTTGTAATGTTTTGATATTTTTTGTATTGTTCATTCAATACTTTCTTTAAATTTTTATCTTTCACTTTATCTAATATAAAGCGAATTGCATCTTGTCTCATGCATACTCCTTTGTTTAGTTCATCTAACACATTAATTTCGTTTTCCTTTTCCATTTTATCACCATTATTATTTGAAATAATTATAATAATTTATACCATGAATTGTTAAATGCGATTAATTATGTTATACTTTTTTTAGCCAATATAAGGAGATAAGAACATGAAATTGAGGCATTTATTTGTAGTTTTATTTTTAATGATAGTATTAAGTGGTTGTAGTAAAGAAGAAGCAGTTGATGCAAAAGGAAAATGTACTGTAGCTGAATGTATGGAAATGGTTGATGTTGATAATAGTGTTGCAGATATTAATGAAATAATCGGCGTTGATGGCATTTTGGTTGATGCTGGATATAATGAATATTATTGGGAAATTTCTGAAGATGCTGGTATATATGTTACATATTATGATACAGATGTTGGAGAAATTAGAGTGGAGATTCCAGATGAACTTATTGCAAGTAGAAAGTTAAGTTTTGCCAAAATTAATGAAATTGAGACACTTGTTAATGATGAGGATTCACTAGATTATCAAAAGTTGGTAGATATGTTAGGTGACGTTGAAGGTGTTTTAATAGAAAAGAATACTGATAGTTTAACTTATAAGTGGGTTGATAATGATAATAAGTATTTAAATGCTACATTTTCTAGAGATACGGGAAAATGTATAATGCTTACAGGAATGTATTAGGAGGAATTATGGAAAAGAAAAAGTTGTTATTAGATTGTGATGAAGTAATTTGTTTTTCAGGTTTTTTAGAAGCCGTAAATGAATTTTTGGGGGCTAATTATGTAATTGATGATTTTAGTGATTATTATATAGATGAGGCAGTAATACCAGCAGAAAGAATGGATGAATTTAATAAATTTATTAATGGCAGAAATATGTATGAAAATGCTCATATTTTACCTGGGGCAATTGATGCTATAAAGCTTTTGAGTGAAGAGTATGACATTTATATTTTATCATCTTGTGTTAATCCGTTGGATGTTAATGGTTCTGGTAGAATGTTTTCAGATAAATATAATTTTTTAATTCAAACTTTGCCATTTATTAAACCAGGAAATTTTATATTTACTAGTGCTAAACATTTATTTAAAGCAGATGTTAAAATTGATGATAGAATGCCTAACTTTGATGGAGATGAAGTGGAAGTAAAAATATTATTTCCATCATATCACAATAAAGATGTAACTGATGAAGAACTTAGGAGTAAAGGTGTTATTAGAGCTGGATATGATTGGCGAAATGGTTGGAATGAAGTTTTAAAGATACTTTTAACAAGAAATAGTGAATTAACAAGAAAAGGGCGATAGTATGCAAGAATATCTTAATCTATTTATAGATGAAGAGTATCCAGATTTTTTAGATAAGTATTTGAATACTAAAACTTTAAATAGACTTAAATATATTACGCAGTTTTGTGGTTGTGATTATACCAAATTTTATAGTCCATTATTTTTATATACTCGTTTTGATCATAGTTTAGTTGTTGCACATATGACTTGGCATTTTACCCACGATAAGTTTTCAACTATTGCAGCATTACTTCATGATGTTGGTACCCCTTGTTTTGCTCATTCAATTGATTATGTATTTGGAGATTATTTAAATCAAGAAAGTTCAGAAAAGAAAATAACAGATGTTTTAGCTAGTGATAAAGAAATACTTGCGTTTTTAAAGAAAGATGGCATTCAATTAAGTGATCTAGAGGATTTAAGTAAGTATCCAATACTAGAAAATAAATCGCCGAATTTATGTTGTGATCGCTTAGATGGGGTACTTCATACTTGTTATATTTGGTTACATACTTATAAAATTTCTGAAATAAAAAAAGTATATGATAACTTAGATGTTTTAACTAATGAAGAGGGAAGTCCTGAAATAGGTTTTAAAGATATAGAAATTGCTTTAGAGTTTGTGTGTATGGTTTTAGTATATGCTAAAGAATTACAAGGTAATACTGATAAATATGTAATGAAGTTTGTTAGTGAAATGGTAAAAATGGCAAATGAAAAAGGCCTTATAACTTTAGATGATTTATATAATAAAAAAGAAAGTGAAATAGTTAGTATTTTTGTAGATAACTTTGTTAGTTGGAAAAAGTTTAATGAATCTTCTAAATTGATTAAGACAAATAATAAACCTAATGGCTTTTATATTTCTTTTGAAACAAAGAAGAGAAATGTAATTCCTTTAGTAAAGTTTAATGGAAGTTATAAAAGAATAAATGAAGTTTCAAGTTTTGCAAAAGATGAATATGAAAAATTTTTTAGTTATCATGATACTACTTATGCATATGTGGAAGATATTAAAGAATTGACTTTTTAGTAAAACTAACTTATTATTTAAGTAGGAGGTATCTGATGAATAAAAAACAAAAGGTAGAACTTATTATTGCAGCATTTTTAATTGTATGTGGTAGTTTAGTACTTATTTTTCCATTATTTAAATTTGTGCAAGTTAAACTTGTATTTATAGCAGTTTTAGGTGTTTATGGCTTACTTAATTTGGTTAAATTCATTTTAGTGCGTGAATCTAAAGATTATGAAGGACTACTTACAACAATTGCATCAATTATTTCATTAGTTATAGTATGTTTCTTAGATGTTGAAAATGTTCCTTGGTATTTAGCATTATCACTATTTATTTGGATTATATTTATGTCTTTAATTAAGTTAAAAAAAGCCGACTACTACAATGATAGAAAAAATAAAATATGGATCTTAGAAATTGTTACATTAATACTATTTATATTAAGTGGTTTACTTACAACTATTAATTTATACTATGAAAATGATATTCAAATACTTGTATTAGGTTACTTTTATTTAATACATGGAATATTAGAATTAATTGATCCGCTTACAAATTATTTAGTAGGGAAGAAGTAATCTTCCTTTTTTAGTGATATTTTTTATTTTTCTTTAATATAATTGGATAGAAAGAGAGGACATTATAATGGAAATTTTAAAGGTTTCATCAAAATCTAATCCAAGTAAAGTTGCGGGAGCGATAGCAAATATTTATCGTGAGAAAAAACAAGTGGAAATTCAAACGGTCGGAGCTGGATCACTTAATCAAGCAATCAAGGCAATTGCTATATGCCGTGGGTTTGTTGCTCCGACGGGAGATAATTTAGTTGTTACTCCAGCATTTAATGATATTGTTATTAATGGAGAAGCGAAGACAGCAATTAAATTAGTTGTAGAAAATAAATAATCAAGAGTAATTTTACTCTTGATTTTTGTGTATAATAAATGTTAATGTGTTAAAATTTATAAAATTACGTTGATTAAAATTAGATGATTTGGTATAATTAAATAGTAATCATTACTAGTTAGGAGGTTTATAGTGCGAAGGTCAATGCAAAGAAAAATAATACTAGATATCATTAATAATAGTAATGAACATTTAGATGCTTATGGACTTTATTATGCAGCAAGAGAAAAGTTATCTAGAATTAGTTTAGGGACAATTTATCGCAATTTAAAGTCTTTGGTTGATACTGGAGAAATTGATGTGATATATGATGGAACAGACAAACTTCGTTATGATAAAAGAGAAGATCATCAACATTTTTTGTGCACTAAATGTCATAAAATAATTGATATTTATGATTTAGATTTCAAGAAACCTACGAACTATAAAGATAATAAAGTAGTGAGTTACAAAATAGTTTTAGAAGGACTTTGTGAGAATTGTCAGAAGGAGGAGTAAAAATGGAATTAAAAGGAAGTAAAACTGAAGCTAACTTAATGGCAGCATTTGCTGGAGAATCTCAAGCAAGAAATAAGTATACTTATTATGCATCAAAAGCAAGAAAAGAAGGTTATGAACAAATAGCAGCAATTTTTGAAGAAACTGCTAATAATGAAAAAGAACATGCTAAGATGTGGTTTAAAGAACTTCATGGTGGAGATATTCCTACAACTGCAGAAAACCTACTTGATGCTGCTGAAGGAGAAAATTATGAATGGACTGATATGTATGCAGAATTTGCTAAAGTAGCACGTGAAGAAGGATTTGAAAGAATTGCCTTTTTGTTTGAAGGTGTAGCTGCAATTGAAAAAGAACATGAAGAAAGATATCGTAAACTTCTTAAGAATGTTGAAGATAAGTTAGTATTTAGTAAAGATGGAGAAGCAATTTGGATTTGCCGTAATTGTGGACATGTTGTTGTTGGAAAAGAAGCTCCAAAAGTATGTCCAGTTTGTGCACATCCTCAAAGTTTCTTTGAACTTAGAAAAGAAAATTATTAATAATCAACAAAAAAGCAGAACCGTTATGGTTCTGTTTTTGAGTGCCTAAATTACATAAGTTTTAATGCTAGATACATACCGAATGTTATAGCAGTAGCAATTATAAGGACAATGCTTGTAAAACCAGCCATTCCCAAATGTTGTTTTTTGTTGAATGATTCATCAACATCTTGTTGTTCTGGGAATATATAGGTTATATTTTTAGGTGATTTTCTAGTTAGGGACATACCTCTATCCATGCTATTACCTAAAGTTTGAGTATTTGTTTCTTCTTGAGTATTTAAATTATTTTCAGGTGGTTTAATAAATTCTTCGTATTCATCTTTTACTACTTGAGCAGCGGGACCTTTATAAAAACCGCTTTTAGCACCATCAATAACTTTTCCTCTTTCTAGTAAATTGCTAAGGAAATTACTTATTTCATTATTTTGAGATGCTTTACTATCAATTAAATGTTTATTATTCATATAAATTGTTAGTCTAGTTAAATATTGGACAACGAATTTTTTTAATTGCAATACTTCTTCTTCAGTTATAACTAATTCTGCAGCAATCATATTTTTTATTTTGGATAGTTCATTAGGGCTTTGATAATAAAAACCATTTTTTAAATAAGCAAAGATAGACTCTGGAACTAATTCAAAAAAAGCTGGATCAGTATGAATTAAAGAAAATCCTGCTGGAGAAAATGATTCACCACGAAAAGTTAGTGTATCTGTCGTATCATCATATTGAAATTCTCTTAAGTTAGGATACTTTTCTTTTTTGTGTTCTAAATTTTCTTTAATTTTTTCACTTAGATTAATTATTTCACCCATAGCAAACACTCCTATATTCTGTAAATAGTTTAGCAAATTTTGACGAAAAATACAATAGTTAATTATTTTGAAAGTTTTACTTATTTTAAAAATTGAAAGTAATTTTTGAAAAATTTTTAATAAAATAAGAAAAAAATGGCAAAAATACAAGGAAAATTTACTGAATGGTGATTTGCATTATTTTTAATTTATTGATAAATTCTTTTAAGAAAGGAGGTAAAAATTTTGAATCAAGTGGTTTTGGTTGGTCGCCTTACAGAAGATCCTGCAGTTATAGAAACGGAAAATGGCAAAAAATATACAACAATAGTTTTAGCAGTTCAAAGACCTTTTAAAAATACCGATGGTAAATATGAAACTGATTTTATTCGTTGTGTTTTATGGAATGGTATTGCAAGTAACACTAGTGAATTTTGCCATACTGGGGATACTTTGGGAGTTAAAGGAAGACTTCAAAATAGAAGTTATGAAACAGAAGATAAGGAAAAGAAGTATATTACGGAAGTAATTGCCGAACGAGTTACTTTTTTATCTAGTTCTTATAAAGAAAAGACAAAAGAAAATAGTTAATAGTTTACTGTAGGTTAATTTTGTGCATTATTATCTATTACTTAGTTATACTAAAAAAAGAAAAGTGAGGTATAGTATGCTTAAAGGTAGTAGACTTAGAGATGCTAGAAGAAGAAAAAAATTAACGCAAGAGGAATTGGGTAATTTGGTTGGTGTTGGTAAATCAGCAATTTGCTGTTATGAGAAAGAAACTAGAAACCCAACACTCGAAACTATTATTGAATTTATGAACATTTTGGGTGTTACTTCTGATTACTTGCTTGGAACAGATGATATTATTAAAGTTGAAAATGCTGAATTGCCTGAATATAGGACTATGACTCGTGAAGAAGTTATGTTTATTGATGAACTTCGTAAGGATAAGTTAGTATATGAAATATTATTCGAAGATCCTAAAAGAGGTTCGGATTTAGTAAAAAAGAGAATTGGTTAGTAAAACAAATAGATTTTCCACTATTTGTTTTTTTATGAAAATTAAATAATAAATATCATATATTTTTATTGGGTGAAGTAAATGAAACTTTTTAGAAACATAGGTATCATAGGTATTGTGATTTTTAGTTTTTTTTACACGGAGAAAATAGCTAATTATATGTTAGAAAATAATGACTTATATAAAGAAATTACAAATGAAAAAGATAATTATGAGGTTGCAAGTGTTAATGCTTCAATAAATGGAGACTACATTGTTCCGGGTTTAAATGGGAAAGTTGTTGATGTGCGAGATAGTTATTATAATATGAAAGATATGGAAATATTTAATTCTTATTATTTAATGTATGATGTAACTTATCCTGATGTATCTTTAAATAGTAATGTTGATAAAATAATTAATAAAGGAAATAGTGCTAAGAGGAGTGTTTCTTTTATTTTAGAATATGATGAAGATATAATAAATTATTTTGAAGATAATAATTATCCTGCGAGTGTCGTGGTTACGAAAGAAACTTTTAGTCAGGAATCTAAATTAGAGCAGTTAAATGGAGATGTAAGTAGTTTTGATGATTTAGAAACGTTGTTAAGTAAGTATAGTAATAATTCAAATGTATGTTATGTTACTCCAACAAATGAGGATATTTGTAGAAAACATAGTAAGTATTTAGTAAAAACAGATAAAATTATAAATAATAGTACTATAATTGATATAAAAAACAATATTGAAAGTGGAGATATATATTATGTTAGTAAGAATACAGATACAAAAAGTATTCAATTAATTATTAATAGTATTATTTTTAAAGACTTGGATATTGTTAAAATTAGTGAACTCATAAGTGAAGAATATGTTGATTAATATTGGGTTTTTTGGTATAATTTATTTACCGAAGAACTTATTTTTTAATTTTTAGAAGGTGATTATGTTGAGTAAAATAAAGATTTTTGGTTTGGGAGGACTTTCTGAAAGTGGAAAGAACTCTTATGTTGTTGAAGTAGATGATGAAATCTATGTTTTTGATGCTGGTATTAAGTTTGCTAGTGGAAATTTATTAGGTATTGATTATATAATGCCAGATTTTAAATATTTAGTAAAAAACCGTAAGAGAATTAAGGGATTATTTATTACCCATGGACACAAAGAAAATATGGGAGCAGTTGCCGATTTACTTAAAGATATACCAGAACTTAAGGTGTATGCTACTAAATTTACGAAATTTGAACTTATGGAAGATGGCGTAAATGAAAAAAATATTGTAATGATTAAGCCGCATCGTAAGATTAATTTTGGTAATGTTTCTATTTTTCCAATTGCGGTTTCCCATAGTTGCCCTGATGCCGTGATGTATGTTATTAATACAAAAGATGGAGCAATTTGTTATACGGGAGATTTTATAATTGATCCAAGCATGCAAGGCGCATATGATATGGATTTAGGTAAAATTGCTTATGTTGGTAAACAAGGTGTTTTGTGCCTTTTATCTGAGTCATCATTTGCCGAAAAAAATGGTCATACATCGCCGAAGCATCGTTTGGTAGAGTTTTGGCGGGATGTAATTAACCATCATGACAAACGGATTTTATTTTCGGTTTTACCAAGTCATTTATATACAATTGCGGAAATTTTTGAAGCGGCAGCTAATAGTCATCGAAAGATTGTAATTATGGG
The DNA here is from genome assembly GCA_944332715.1 of uncultured Bacilli bacterium. Lineage (GTDB taxonomy): Bacteria > Bacillota_I > Bacilli_A > RF39 > UBA660 > Onthocola_B. The sequence goes on along the minus strand of CALVKN010000011.1, from coordinate 27,027 downwards.
TAAACGTTTACAAAATGTTGTTAATTTTAGTAAAAAGGAAGGTTATTTAGATTTCAATCCAGAAATTCTTGGGGATTTATCAAATGTAAATGATGATAATGCAATTCTTTTAATTATGGATGATAAAACACAACCATATGCGAATATGAATAAAATACTAAATAATTATGATAAGTTTGTTACTTTGAAGAGTACTGATACGATAGTTTTTGCTGAACCGAGATATGATAGTACGGAAAAGATACTTGTTAAGTTACAAAATGAACTTGCTATGTTTGGATGTAGTATTGAAACTATTCCTAGTGAAAAAGAAATATTACATCATGCATCTAGGGAAGACTTGATGATAATGATTAAACTTATTAATCCTAAGTATTATATGCCTGTTAAAGGTGAGTACCGTTATATGGTAAATAATGCTAATTTAGCAAGTGCTTTAAAAATTCCCGATAGTAATATTTTACTTAAACAAAATGGAGATGTAGTAACATTTGTTGATGGTAAGCTAGTTGATAATTTTGCTAAGGTTAAAGTAGATGATGTGTTAATTGATGGAACAAGTAATGATGATATCGGAGATTTAGTTATTAAAGACCGTGAAATGTTATCAGAAAATGGAATAGTACTTATTAGTGCAACAGTTGATAAACATGATAAAGTTTTACTTGTTGGACCTGAGGTTACTACAAGAGGATTTATTTATGTAAAAGATTCTCAAGATATGATTAAAGAAATAAAAAATATCTGTGAAGAAATAATTAGTAGAAATATAACTCCAACACATGTTGATTTTAATCAAATAAAGGTTGAAATAAGAGAAAAATTAAGTAATTATTTATATCAAGAAACTGAATGTAAACCAATGATTATTGCAGTTGTACAAGAAGTATAATATAAAAAAATATCACCATAATATAAATGGTGAATACTAATGAATAATATAGATATATTAAATGAAATGTACAAGGTAGTTACAATGGGTATTGTAGGTATTGATGAAGTTAAAGATAAAGTTTTATGTAGAGAATTAAAAGAAATTATTGTTGGTAAAAAGAAGGTTTATCAACAATATAAATTAAAAATAAATAAACTTCTTAATAAGGAAGAGGAAACTCCGAAAGAAATAAATATGTTTGTTAAGTTATTTAATGAAATGTATACAGATATAAAATTAATTAAAGATGATGATAAAAAAATTACTAAAATGATGATCGAAGGCATGAATAAAGGAATCCTTAAATTAAATGGATTTAAGAATAATGATTTAGATAATCTAAATAGTGAAGAACAAAAATTACTTTTAGATTTGCTTGCAACGTTGGAAGATCAAATCAACAATTTAAAGCCTTATTTGTAAATATTACTAAAAAAATGCATTTTTTTGTAAAAATCTTTAATAAATGCTTGATTTTTTAATAAATTTTATATATACTTAATGAGTAATGCCCGATTAGCTCAGTCGGTAGAGCGCACGGCTGTTAACCGTTAGGTCGTAGGTTCGAGTCCTACATCGGGCGCCATTAAGTATTTAAGCAAACTTAGGTATTTCCTAGGTTTGTTTTTATGTACAAAATTATTAATTATACATATTATAATGTAACACGTTGTTGGTTTAAGTTTTCATATTTGAATATTCATGATATAATTTAGTTATGTGAAAAATAAGTGATAGTATGAAAAAAGAGAATATTGAGAAATTATATAATTTATTTTGGATATTTATCTTTGGGTGTGTTGCGGGTTGGATTATCGAAGGCTTATGGACTTTTATTAAAAAAGGAGTAATTATCAATCATTCAGCAGTTGTCATTGGACCATTTAATATGGCCTATGGTTTGTGTGCTTGTGTTTTATCAGCAATGCTTTATAAACATCGAAATGATAACAATTTTAAACTTTTTATAATTGGTTTTGTTGGTGGTACTATTTTAGAATATCTAATGAGTATTGGTATGGAGTTAGTATTAGGCTTTACAGCGTGGGACTATTCTGCTAAACCTTTTAATATTAATGGACGTGTTTGTTTAATGTATTCTTTATTTTGGGGCCTTTTAGCGATATTTTGGATAAAGACTATATATCCATTTGTTATTAATTTTATTAAAAAGTTAGATTATGATATCGGTAAGAGGCTTGCTATAGGACTTGCTATATTTTTAGTTTGTGATATGTTACTTACTTATAGTGCGGTGGAGCGGGCTCAAGCAGCAGAAAGAGGGATTCCTCCACAAAATGCTTATGAAGAAGTTTTAGATAGAACTTTTAATAAAGAATATCTTACAAATATGTTTAATAATAATTGGGGTGGTGGAAAGTGAAAGTAGTTGTTTTTACTTGTAGTACAGGTGGTGGACATAATGCCTGTGCCAGATATATAAAACAAGAATTTGATGATTTTGGTATTACTTGTGATGTTCAAGATTATCTTAAACTTGTAGGGGATAATGCTGCAAAGATTATTGAAAAATTATATTTAGATAGTACTAAAGGTAATGGCAATATATTTGGGGGAGTATATAAACTTGGAGAACTTTATAGTAAAACAAATATCCCTAGTCCTGTTTATGGACTTAATGTTTTAGTTAAAGAAAAGTTAGATAAATTTTTAACAGAAAATAATTATGATTTAGCAATTGGTACGCATCTTTTTCCGTGCTTAGCGTTAACTAAATTAAAAAAAGAAAAAGATATTAAGTTTATAAATGTAGCAACAGATTATGAGTGTATTCCTTTTTGGGAGGAAACTAATCCAGATTTGTTTGTAATACCTAGCTCTTTATTAAAGGATGATTTTATAAAAAAAGGATTTAAAGAAGATATTTTGCTTCCAACTGGAATACCCGTTGCTAGTTCATTTTTTAATACTAAAGAAATGCCGGAATTTAAAAATAAAAAAGTTGTTTTACTCACTAGTGGAAGTATGGGATTTGGTCATGTTAAAGATATTGTTTTGAATTTGCTTGCTAATATACCTAATGCTTATGTTGTTGTTATATGTGGAACAAATGAAACTTTAAAAAATGATTTAGAAAAAATAGATAATAAACATTTAATTGTTAAAGGTTTTGTTAATAATATGAATGATTATATGGCTTCAAGTACAGTTATAATATCTAAACCTGGTGGACTTACTACAACAGAAATTGCAGCGATGAATAAACCACTTGTGCATATGATGCCAATTCCAGGAGTGGAAGATTATAATGCTAATTTTTTTGAACGTAATAATATGAGTATAAGAGCAAATAATATAGATAATATAGTTAATGCTACTAAAAGATTACTTGAAGATAGTAAATTAAGAAACGATATGATTAGCAACCAAAAGAAATTGATAAATAAATATTCTGCTAAAAGTTTAGTAGAATATGTGATAAAATATATGAATGATGGGAAGTGAAAATATGAATGAAGAAAAAATATCTATGTTAGAAAGATATGGAGAAGATTTAACGAAAAAAGAATATATTACTGATCCAGCGATTGCAAGAGATAATGAAATAAAACAAATGATTTTAACACTTTTAACACCTGAAAAAAGTGCTTTGCTTGTTGGTAAGCCTGGGATTGGTAAAACAGCAATAGTGGAAGGCCTTGCTTATCGTATTCAAAAAGGTATGGTCCCCGATGCATTAAAGGGTTGGTCACTAATAAAGGTAAATATTACTAGTTTAATTGGTTCAACTAATAGTGAAGGACAAATTGAAAATAGAATTGATTTATTAGTACGAGAATTAACTGAGAGAACAAATACAATTATATTTATTGATGAAACACACTTGTTAGTTAATAAATCAGGAGGACTAGACTTTGCTAATATGTTAAAAGCGGGTCTTGACCGAGGAACAATAAAGATGATTGGGGCAACAACGACAGAAGAATATGAACAATATATTTTAAGAGATAGAGCTTTCTTGCGAAGATTTCAAAAAATCGATGTTTTAGAGGCCGATAAACCAACAGTTGTAAAAATATTAATGGGTACTATTCCAAAACTAGAAAAGCAAATTGGCGTAAAACTTAATTATCAACCATTTGTGGTAGAAAAAATCATGGCTTTTATTGTAGAGATGACTGATGAATATAAAAGAGTGTATGAAGTTGCTAGTAGGTATCCAGATATTTGTTTAACAATTGTTGCTAATGCATTTACTTATGCCTTATATGATAATCAAAAGATTGTAACATTAAAACATTTTTATAAAGCAATATGTAATGCTAAAAACATATATGAAGATGCTAAAAAGAAAGAAATTGAAAGATTTAAAGTGGAATTTGCAGATATGATTGTTGCTGAAGGTGTAAATTTAGATGATATGGGTTAAATTTCATCGTTGAAACTATTTATATTATAATTTTTGGGAGTAGTGTTTATTACTAAGTGGGAAGTTGTAAGTAACATACTTGCAATTGATAAAGCATTATTAAATGCACACTTTGCTACACGTAAATTGTCTAAAACATTTGTGCTATTTAAGGGTTCAAATGTTTTATTTTTGGCGTTATAAATTATTTTGTAATCTTTATCTTTTATTTTTTTGATAATTTCTTCAGGGTTAGTATTACTGTTTTGTAGTATCCTAATAAGTGGGGATTTTAGGGCATCATGTAATATAGTGTTAGCATCACTATCTAAATTTAATTCTTCACTAATTTGATAAAAGGGAAGAGAAGAACCAGGGATTACGCCATCTTTGGTAGCATTAAGGGCACATAGGGCATCAGTAAAACGCATCTTTTTTTCGCGGCGTTCAAGGATAGTTTGGCCTCCAACACAGATATAACCATAGGTCATAGTTAGTTTACTAATACGATTTTTAAGGAAATTTTTTTCATATTCATCACTTGCTTTTTCGTATGTATTTTTCAATTTGATAATATATTTATTTATATTTTCATTAGGTTCATATATAAAATATAATTTATCTTCTGTGAATTTAAATTCATTTATTGATCCTTGATAAAAATCATATTCGTATTTACTAGCAGATATTTTTATTAAGTCATCAATTATCGAAAGTCTCCTTGTTCCATATTCTGGATTATTTATTAAAATTATTTTTTGTTCGGTTTCATAGTTTAAGGCTAAACAATCATTAATTACATTATCAGTAAATGAATCAGCAATAATGATGATATCTTTTTTTAATTTGTTATTATCATAAATGATTTTTTCTAGTTCTAAAATGTTAGCTATTTCTTTGGTTGATAAAATAATGGTGGGGTTTTTAATAGTTAGATTTTTTTCTTTGATAAAGTAAGGAGAAGATATGGTATTTTCAATAAAATATCCTGTTTCTTTTATTACGTAATCTTTGGAATTTTGAGTATTTTCAATTATTTTTATGTTATCACTTTTATTTAGTTTTAGATAAAAGTCCGTAATTAATTTACCGATATTTTCATCATTAGCAGAAATACTTGCAATGCTTGTTAATTCAGTGTCTTTGGGTGTATGACTTAAAGCAGTTAGTTTTTCAATAATAATATTACTTGCTACTAATAGTTCTTCTTTTAAGGCTAAAGCGCTTTTAGTTCTAAGACATTTTAAACTGTTTTTATAAATACTTTCAAGTAGAACAATAGTGGTAGTAGTACCATCCCCAACATCACTATCAGTTTTGATGGCACTTTCCTTAATTATAGATAATATAGTGTTAATTATTTCATCTTCATCATTTATATTTGCTGCTATAGTTACTCCATCATTAGTAATAAACGGGGCACTTTCATTATTGTTGATAATTACATTATTGCCATTTGGTCCAAGAGTTGTTTTAACTGCATCCGATAATATAGTTATAGATGTTTCAATATAATCTAATAGTTCTTTTCCTTTAATTACTTTTTGCATAAATCCTCCATTTCAATCATATTATGCCAATATTTTTTAGGCATAAAACTCATTTGTCTTTTTTTATTGGTTCTTTCTTTGATAGCAATTGTTTGGAAAAATGTTTTCCACAAATTTTCATAATAGGTATCACCGGTATTATTTTCTAACTCTAATAAATTTATATCATCCGCTAAATATATGGTAAAATCCTTTTTATTATAGATGCTTAAAATATTTCTTTTGGTATCTTTTATTATCCATAGTTCATTTGGTAATCTTTTTTTAAAGTGTAGCGATAATAACTCTAATATATTATTATCGGGAGATATCTCTGCATAGAGAAATTTACCTTTAATCATCTTAAATCTAGTAAATCCCTTTAATTTGTGAGCCTCACTACTTACATGATGACTAATTTTTAAGGCTTCTCTAACACATTTTAAGTTTCTTTGATAAATAACTTTTTCTTTGAATATAAATGTATTTAAAACAAAATAATAAATTATTAGTTCTTTATTTTCATTATTACTTAAATAAATGTAGTAAATAATTTTTAAGATTTGTTTTGAACTTATATTAATTATTTCTTTGATAATAGTAGGATTGTTTTCTATATTTGGTTTATAAATAGTATCAAATATAGTAGGAAAGCATGTTCCTTCTTCGACAATATTTGTAGGTTTGATTTTTTCTATTAATAAATATTTTATAGTTGTTAGTAAGTTTATAAAAGTGCCATCATATAAAACAGAGTAGTTATTCATTATTAAATAAACTTAATTGAACAATTTTTTTCTTGGGTGCTATTAAACTTTGTAAGATGGAACTTTTATTTATAGTGAATAAGTTATCAAAAAATTTATTATTACAAGTAATAAAGTATTTGGCTTTCTTTATACTTATCCCCATATTTTTTAAATCAGTAAAATTTATAGTAAAATATTTTCGCGAAGAAACAATTTTTTTAGCGGATGTAATACCTATACCAGGTATGCGTATTAGTTCATTAAATGATGCGGTATTAATTTCTTTAGGAAAGTATTCTAAATGGTTGATTGCCCAATTTGTTTTGGGGTCAATTAAAACATTTAAGTTTTCATCTTTATCAAAAATTTCTGAAACGCTAAAGTGATAAAATCTTAGTAACCAGTCTGTTTGATAAAGGCGATTTTCGCGGATTAATGGTGGGGTGGTAATGCTTGGTAAATAATTATCTTTATTTACTGGTATGTATGCCGAATAGAAGACTCTTTTTAGGTGCATGCTTTGATAAAGTGTGGAACTTTTTTGCATTATTTCCTTATCGGATTCTTTGGTAGCTCCGATGATCATTTGAGTGCTTTGGCCAGCGGGTGCAAAAGTTTTATTAGTGTTTTTTTTAATAGTTGTCATAATAGTTTCAATATCATCACTATTTTTATTTGGTGCAAGTAATTTCAGACTAGACTTGCTAGGTAGTTCAATATTAGTACTTAAACGATCTACTAATTTTCCTAATTTTTTGACAAGCATTTCATTAGATCCTGGTATGGCCTTAGCGTGGATATAGCCGTGGAAATTATATTTATATCTAAGTAGAGAAATGGTTTTAATAAGTAATTCCATGGTATAGTCAGGACTTTTGATAATACCAGAACTCAAAAATAGGCCTTCGATATAGTTGCGTTTGTAAAAGTTAATTGTAATTTCACATACTTCTTCGGGAGTAAATATCGCTCTTTTAATGTTATTACTTCGGCGATTTAAACAGTATTTACAATCAAAAATACAACAATTAGTAAGTAGTATCTTTAGTAGGGAAATACATCTACCATCAGCAGAAAATGAGTGGCATATTCCATTTACAGCGGCATTACCTAAACCATTTTTGTTGGAACGAGTGCTTCCACTAGATGAGCATGATGCATCATATTTAGCACTATCAGCAAGTATTTGAAGTTTTTCTTCAGTAGTCATAATAATCACCGATAATATTATATCATAAATAACGAACAAATGATTGCTAAAATTTGCCAATAAATATTAATATGTAAATATTTGTGGTGATTAGTTTAAAATTATGAATATTTTACATACTAATAATGATGTTTATGAAAAATAAAAGTATATGGTTAGATGTAAAAATGCCAGTTGCTAAGAAAGTGATTAAGGATTTAAAATGTGATACTTTAGTTGTTGGTGGAGGTATTACAGGTTTATCAGTTCTTTACAACATGCGAAAAAGTGGTGTTGATGCAATTTTAGTTGAAAGAAATAAGTGTGGCGCAGGTGTAACAAGTAGAAGTACCGCGAAGATTACATATTTACAGGAGAATATTTATAGAAATATTCGGAGATTCGGTAATAAAGATACAGCCTTTAAGTATTTAGAGAGTCAAAGATGGGCCGTTAGGGAATTGAAAAGAATAATTGATAAAGAAAATATCGATTGTAATATAGAAAAAACAACATCATATCTTTTTACCAATGAAAATAAAGATGCGTTAATTGAAGAATATAATTTTTTAAAAGAAGCAGGAGTTGATGTTTCTTTTGTCCAAAATAGCAGTGATTTCAAGTGGGCGATAAGTGTAGATGATACATATATGTTTCATCCAGTTAAGTATGTGTTGGGGCTTAAAAATATCTTGCGTGATTATGTTTATGAAAATTCGAAAGTAGAAAAAATTATTAGAGATGATGGAAAATATAGTGGGTTAGTTAATGGAAAAACTATTCAAGCAAATCATATAGTAATAGCTACTCATTATCCCTATTTTGTGGTGCCATTATTTTTACCTTTTAAAAGTCATACAGAAACATCATATGTTGGGGCTGTAAGGTTGAGTGAATATAAAAATATAAATGCTATTAATATAGATACACCAACTATTTCTTATAGATATCACCATGATAAGAATAATAATTATTTAATATATTTATTTAATTCTTATGCTACTCCTAATGTTAAAAGTATTAAACAAAATTTTGATTATTTAAAGAAAATTTATGATTTTTTGTATGTATGGAGCAATAAAGATATTATAACTAGTGATTATTTACCTTTAATTGGGAGAATTGATGAGGATGATGATGGGTTGTTAGTAGCATGTGGATATAACACTTGGGGTATGACTAATGCAACACTTTCGGGAGTTCTTATTAAAGATATAATTATAAAAAAATTTAATAAATATGCGCAACTTTTTAAACCTGATCGACTTCTTAATTGGAATAAGGTTGTAAGATTTTTTCCAGATGTTTATGGGAGTGTTAAAGCAATGGTTAAATGTAATAAGGGAAATGTTAATAATAAAAATGTTTTATATACAAAGATAGATGATAAGAATGTAGCAATTTATAAAGATGAAAGGGGAGTAGAACATATTGTCTTAAATAGGTGTCCTCACATGAAATGCGGTTTAGTTTTTAATGAAGTTGAGATGACTTGGGATTGTTTATGTCATGGTTCAAGATTTGATATTGATGGAGCATGTATCGAAGGACCGAGCAATTATGATATTACATTTAAGAAAGGTGAAAGTGATGAAGAAAAGTAGTATTTCTTTTGGATTAGTAAATATACCAGTAACAATTAATCCAATTATTCAAGATAATGATGTTAGTTTTAATCAACTTCATAAGAAGTGTTTGACACGTATTAAATATGTAAAGTATTGTCCACATTGTAAAAAAGAAGTTAAGCAAAGCGACATTATAAAGGGATATAAAATAAGTGATGATAAATATATAACTTTAACAAATGATGAGTTAAAAAGTTTGCGAGTTGAAACGGAAGGAAATATTGAAATTGTAGGGTTTGTTCTAGAAAAAGAAATTGATCCAATATATTATGAAAAAAGTTACGTTGTATCAGTTCCAAGCAGGAGTAAAGCATTTAGTTTATTTAGGGATGCTTTAATTTCTAGTAAAAAAATAGCTATTGCTAAAACAATAATTTCTACCAAATTTTATTATGTTGCTATAAGGATGCTTCAAGATGTAATGATTATGAGTACCCTTTATTTTGAAGAAGAAATAGTTGTACCTGATGCTATTACTAGCGCTAAATATACTAAGAAAGAATTAGATTTAGCAGTAAAATTAATTGATTCATTAAAGATGAAATTTGAACCTCTAGAGTATGTCGATGAATATCAAGAAAATATAAAAAAAGCAATAAGTAAAAAGCAAAAAGGGATTAAACCAAAGGCTGTTAAAGTTAAAGAGAAAAATAATATTAAGGATTTAATGAAAGCCTTGGAGTTAAGTTTAAAAAATGTTTGATAAGAAAAATTTAAAACCAATGTTACTTGCAGAGATGCCATTTGATTTTGATAAAAAGTATTTATATGAAATAAAATTTGATGGAATTAGGGCTTTAATTTATGTAAGTAAGGAAAAAATTAATATTAGAACTAGAAATAATGTTGATGTTACACATTTATTTCCTGAATTAGATGAAATAAGAAAAATAATGCATAATAAAAAATGTATTTTTGATGGAGAAATAGTTTTATTTAATAGAGATAAACCATCTTTTAATAGTTTGCAAAAAAGAATGCGATTAAAAAATGAAGTAAAGATTAAGGAAGAAGTTAGAGATAATCCAGTAGTATTTGTAGCATTTGATATAATTTATCAGGATCAAGATTTAACAGAATGTAAGTTAGTGGATAGAAAAATGGTTTTAAATAAATTTAAAGATACAAAATATTTTGTTAAGTCAGTTACTTATGATGATGGAGAAAAATTGTTTAGAGCAGTTAAAAAAATGGGATTGGAAGGAATTGTTGCTAAAGAAAAGGAAAGTAGATATTACGTAAATAAAAGAAGTGATGTGTGGATTAAGTTAAAAAATTATCAAACAGATACTTTTTATATCGGTGGATATATTAAAAACAAAGTAGGACTTAGTTTGCTTTTAGGGGAAAAAAATAATAGTAAACTATATTTTGTTGGTAAGTTAAGTGTTAGTAAAAGTAGAGATATAGTAAGTGAGGTTTTAAAAGAAAAGATAAGTAAAAATTATTTTTGTAATTATGATAGTATTGGCATTTTTATAAAACCTAAGATAAAAATAACTGTTAATTATTTAGAGAAAACGAAGAGTAATATGTTAAGACATCCTTTTTTGTAGGTTGTCTTTTTTTTATTTTTCTGCTTTAATATTTATGTGATTAATTATGGTTTTATTTGTAAGTGGAAGATGCGATATTGTGGCTTTTTATAGCAAGTGGTTTATGAATAGGTATAGGGCTAGCTTTGTTGATGTTAGAAATCCTTTTAATCCTAAGTTAGTAAGTCGTATTAATTTTAGTGATGTCGATATGATTATGTTTTGTACGAAAAATCCTTTGCCGATTATTCCTTATTTAAAAGAGATTGATAAACCAATTTTATTTCATGTAACACTTACACCTTATAAAAAAAATATAGAACCAAATGTTATAGATAAAAGAAAAATAATCGAAGGAATAAAAGAGATATCTAAAATTATAGGGAGTGATAATGTAGTTGTTAGGTATGATCCAATATTTATAAATAATGTTTATACAATGGATTATCATAAAAAAGCATTTAAAAGAATGTGTGAACTATTAAATGGGTATGTAAAAAAAGTAATTGTTTCTTTTTTAGATAATTATAAAAATGTTCAAAAGAATATTGCTTATATGAAACCACACGCATTTACAGAAGATATGTATGAAGAGTTGGGTAGGTCTTTTAGTAAGGTTGCAGAGAATAATGGAATGGTTGTTCAGACGTGTTTTGAAAACCGCAATTTAGTTGAGTATGGCTTTGTTAAGGGAGATTGTTTATCTAGAAAATTAGCATTTAAAATGACTGGCAAAAAGTATAAGGTGCAGAATGCTCGCAAGGGTGGAAAGTGTGAATGCGTTCAAATGGTTGATATAGGGGTGTATAATACATGTAAACATATGTGTAAATATTGCTATGCTAATTATATGGAAGATATAGTAAATTCTAATTGTTTAAAGCATGATGATAATTCAACTTTACTTATTGGTAATTTGGCAAGTGATGATATAATAAAGGAAAGGGTGATGTGATATGCTAGTAATTTTGTCTGATAGAGAAGTATATATTGATAAAAATAGAAAGTATTTAAAGGGTAATTTACATACACATACAACTAATTCAGATGGTGATTATAGTGTTAAGGAAGTATTAAATATTTATAAGAATAATGGTTATGATTTTTTAGGAATAACTGATCATGAAGTATTTTGTGAAGAAGAATATAATGAAGGTATTACTTTAATTCATGGAGTGGAAGAATCTAGTTTATATGTTAGGGATGATGATAGAAGAGGAACTTATGCGCATTTTAATTGTTTTATACCTAAAATGAAGGTTAAACCAGAAGTTAAATTTTATGAAAATGCTAGCGATTTACAAAAAAATATTGATGAACTTAATAAAATGTATTCTTTAGTGCAATTTAATCATCCGCTCTTTTCGAGACTTACAGATAATGAACATTTATCTTTAAATGGGTATGATGTAATAGAGATATTTAATAATAAGGATTTTTTGCAAGAAACTGGTATTTATAGTGCTGATACTTTAATTAGAACATTACTTAATAATCATAAAAAGTTTTTGATAAGTGCTAATGATGATTTTCATGGACCATATTATGGAACAAAAATTGATAGATGTTTTGGAGGCTTTAATATGGTTTGTGCTGATAATAATGAAGAAAGTATTTTAGATGCTATAAAATCTGGCAATTTTTATCCGTCGACTGGACCTTTAATACTAGACTTAAGAAGAGAAGAAAAAGTATTTAAGATAGAAACAACTCCAGTTAAAAGAATAATTTTTTATAGTAATTTAAGAAGATGCAAAAATATATTTGATTTAAATGATGAAGAAATAACTCAAGGTGAATATGAACTAAAGGGTAGTGAATATTACGTTTGGGTTAAAATTATAGATAATAGTGGGAAGTGTGCTTGGAGTCAGCCGATTTATTTAGATTAATACATAAAAACTTCTATTTTACTTAAACTAAAAATAGAGGTTTTTTATATGGCATTAAAAGAATATAACCAAAAAAGAGATTTTAATAAAACTAGTGAACCAAGAGGGAAGCGAGAGAAAGGTAAAAAAAGACTTAGATTTGTAGTACAACATCATATAGCAAGAAAAGATCATTATGATTTTAGATTAGAGTGGGGCGGAGTATTAAAAAGTTGGGCGGTTCCTAAAGGGCCATCATATAATCCAAAGAATAAAAGACTGGCGGTGATGGTTGAGGATCATCCTTTAAGTTATCGGGATTTTGAAGGGGTAATTCCTAAAGGAGAATATGGTGCAGGAGTAGTAATGCTTTGGGATTATGGGACATGGGAATTGGTAGATGGAAAGAGATTAGATTTAAAAAAGGGGCTAATAAAGTTTAAATTACATGGAAAAAGATTAAAAGGATTATGGACTTTAGTTTTGATGAGTGATAATAATTGGTTATTAATTAAGGATCAAGATGAATACCACTTATATGATGATATTTTAGAATTTAATACAAGTATTAAAAGTGGAAAAACAATGGAAGAGATAAAAGAAAATAATGGGGTAGAACTCACCAATCCTGATAAAGTTATTTTTAAAAATCCGAAAGTAACTAAAAAAGATATTTTTGATTATTATGAAATTGTAAGTGAGAGAATGCTTCCCTTTTTAAAAAATAGACTTATTAGTACTATAAGACTTCCCGATGGTTATGGAGGGAAGCCTTTTTATAAGAAACATTTTGAAAATTTGGATTCTTTTTTAGGTGTTAAGAAATTGAAAACCAATGAAGATAAAAGGAATGACTACTATTACATTAAGGATAAGTTTGGTTTACTTAGTGAAGTGCAAATGAATAGTTATGAATTTCATATATGGGGAAGTAGAGTAGATGATGTAAATCATGCAGATATGTTAGTTTTTGATTTAGATCCCGATGAAGGTTTAAGTTTAGAAAAACTGAGAAGAGGAGTTAAGGATTTAAAGATGATATTAGATGAGTATAAATTAGAATCATTTTTAAAAACTAGCGGTGGTAAAGGATATCATGTAGTAGTTCCTTTAAGAAGTAAAGTGACATGGAAAAATGCTAGAAAGATAGCACGTGATATTGCTAAATTGATGGAACTTACTTGGCCAGATAAATATACTAGCAATATGAAGAAAAGCAAAAGAAAAGGTAAAATATTTATTGATTGGATTAGAAATATAAAGGGTTCTACGAGTGTTGCACCATATTCTATTAGGCTTAGAAGGAAAGCGACGGTATCTATGCCTATAAAGTGGAGTGAACTTGATAAAGTAAGGCCTGATGAAATAACGATAAAAGAAGCAATTAAAAGAATAAGAAGAAAAGATCCATGGGAAAATTTTTGGTCTTGATTTTATAAATCTAATTTGATATATTATTGGTGAGTTAGTTATCTAACTCGGTGATTTATATTTATATGAACTAAAGTTGTGAACTGGAAAATATTGTGATTAAAATTCGTAATTGATAATACGAATTCACAAGGGAGGTTCATATGAAGGAGTCTTTAAAGACATATTTAAATCATCATAAATCTTTGGATTTTAATGAATTGCTATTTTTTTATATTGATAAGAGTGGCTTTCGGGATTCGGAGATTTATAAAAAGGTAGATATCGATAGAAGATTATTTTCTAAGATAAGATGTAATAGAAATTACATTCCTAAAAAGAATACAGTTATCAAATTAGGCTTTGCTCTTAATTTGGAAAGATGCGATTTTAATAAATTGTTAAATAGTGCCGGTTATTCTTTAAAGAGTAATAGTGATTTTGATTTAGTTGTTGCATATTGCTTGGATAATAAGATTTATGATATCGATGTAGTGAATAATTATCTATTCATTTTCACCAATACTGTTTTATGACAGTATTTTTTGTCGCTTTAAAAGCGACCTAAAGTTTAAGTGCATATACTATAATGATTGTGCAAAAAGAAAAAGACACATACAGCAACACATTATAAGAAAGTATAATTGGTAATTTTCGTGTTTACTTAGTGGGTGTCTTGTTAAAGCCACATTCAGCAGAAAAAAAAGTGAAAATTAGGTAAATTTTGTGGCTTGTTTTTTGCTAATTATAGGAGGTATGTATCATGAACTTATTAGATGAATTAAAGAAAAACAATACAGTACTTAATACTAAGGGATCTAAATATTATGCAACTAGTTTTAATGCTAATTTAGATTTATTTAGTATGGTTTCAAGATTTAATAGGGAAAGTGATATCATAACTAAGTTTAATAAAGCTTTCCTAGAAAATGAAGATTTAGCCTTAGCTAATTTACTTTATATACTAGATATTAGAAATGGTAAAGGAGAAAGACGAGTATTTAAAATTATTTATAAGTTTTTATGTGAAACTAATTCTGATGCAGCTTTAAAGATTTTGCCTTTTATTGGTTCTTTGGGAAGATATGATTATATTCTTGAAGGCATTAATACTTTTGTTGAAAAGGAGACTGTTGCTTTAATTAAGGAACAGTTAACTAAAGATATGGATAGTGATAATCCAAGTTTGCTTGCTAAGTGGATGCCTTCACTTAGAACACATAAAAAGAATAATTTGCTTGCTAAGAGATTAGTTAAGTTACTTGATATGAGTGAAAAAGAATATCGCTCTACTTTAAGTGTGCTTAGAAAAAAAATAAATATTGTAGAAAAAAATTTAACTAATAAACAATATGAAAATATTGATTTTAATAAAGTCCCTGCAAAAGCAATGCTAAAATATAGTAATGCTTTTAATAAATGGATGCCTGATAAGTTTAGGGAATATAAAACTAATGTAACTAAGGGAGAAGGCAAAGTTAATACTAATGGATTATTTTGTTATGAAATAATAAATAAGATATTGAACAACAATGGAGATAAAGAATTATTTGATTTAATGTGGAAAAATCAAAAGAAAATAACAACAGATAAAAATGTTTTAGTTGTTGCTGATACATCTGGATCTATGACATTGTATGGAGGTATTCCTATTTTCGCATCTATTGGTTTGGCAATATATACAGCTGAGAGAAATAGTGGAATATTTAAAAATCATTATATTACATTTTCCGAAGAACCCACTATTCAAGAGATAAAAGGAAAAACAATTTATGATATTGTTCAAAATATGGAGTGTATTAATCCACAGAATACGGATATCGATAAAGTATTTGAGCTTTTGCTTAATGTATTAGTTCAAAATGAAGTTAAAGAAAGTGATGTGCCTAGTCATATTTTAATTATTTCCGATATGGAATTTGATGATGGGGTACAATCAAAAGGGGGGACTAATTTTAGTGGATGGAAAAAGGCATTTGCTGATAAAGGATATAAATTGCCAACAGTGATATTTTGGAATGCTGCTGGGATGACATTAGGTATACCTGTAACTAAATACGATAGTGATGTTGCTATAGTTAGTGGTTTTTCAGTTAATGTTTTAGAAAATCTATTTACATTAGATGAGTATAATCCAACGGATGTAATGCTAGAGCAACTTAAGGATTATCTAGAAATGTTGTAAAAACGATTTTTAGTCGTTTTTTTGTTTGCTATGTAATACTTGTTATTTTAAGAAATCCTTGTTATTATAGATTTAGAGTTGATATAAATGAATGATTTTGATATTAAATATGAGATACTTGATTATGCTAAATATAATAAGAGATTGTTAGATATTTGTAGTAATCCTAATAATAAGTTTCAAGTTATAAAACAGCAAGATTTGGGTAAAAGCAGATGTGGATTTCCAATTGAACATTATACTATTGGTAATGGGCCTAAACATATAGTTTATATGGGAGGAGCACATGGTAATGAAATAATTAGTGTTGATTTCGTTAGCCAACTTATGAATAATATTGCTTTAGGTAAAGGAACTTTTGAGGATTTTGATCCTAATGAATTTACAATTGATTTTATTCCTTGTCAAAATCCAGAGGGCTATTTTACAACAACCTATGCTTTAAATTCAGTAATGAATGATATGAGTCCACAAGAGATTGAAGCATTTAGTAAAAGATATTATTTAGCATATAAAAGTGATGATATAAATTCGATGGCTGTTAATGCTTGTATAAGAACAGTTTGCAATGAAAATGGCCTTAGTGAACTTAGTAGTAAACTTATTAAATTATTTTGGAAAACTTATTTAAATAAAGATTTTTCCTTAAGGGATGTAGAAGATTTTTTAATTGCTAATACTAAAATAAATGGAATGACTGTTAGTGAAACAGTACGTAATGTTTGGCAACAAAGAAAGTTAGATCCAGATTTGGTAATACCTAAAGATAAGATGCATCATAAGATTTTTGATAATATTAGTATAGATTGTATTCCGGAGATTGATGATGCCCATATCAAACTAAAAGAATCTTTAAGAAAAATATATGCTAATAATGATTTTCCAATCGCAACCCTTGCTAATTTTTTCTCTAATTCTGCTGGTGTTAATTTGAATGATAATAATGAATTTTATTTTGAAACACAAAAAAGGCAAGTAGCGGAAGAAGGAATTGTTTATGCTAATCTTAGAGATAATAACTTAGCAAAAAGTATTCCTGGTCCAGTTGGTTCAGCAAGTGTTGATTTAAATGGCGAATTTGTTAGTGAACCCGAAAATGAAGCATTATATGAATTTTTGGCTAGACAAGATGAATCTAGTGAAAACTATGCTTTTATTAATTGTCACGGTACTGGAGGTGTAATTTATTTATATCCTGTTGCTGATGATGACTTAGAGCAAGCTCACGATACAGGAGTAGAAAGAAACTTTTCGTTTTATATTAATAATCGTATTGCTACTGAATATGTTAAAGAAACAGGTAGGGCATATGAAGATGTAAAGGGAGTAAATGATCCTTATAAACATATGGGATATCCTGATAAAATAACTGGCGTAGGAGATGTTTTACGTAAAAAATATATTGCATCATTTTTGCTAGAATTATCCAAAGCTGGAGGAAATCCAATAGCACCATATTGTGATTATAAAGGAAACTATGTTCCAACAATGTTTGCTAATATGAGGGCTTGTTCTAAAATGATGCAAACAATTAGAAGTTTAAGTTATTTATATGATACAAATTATACTATGCATTATGAAAATGGAAGAGTAGTATATGGTACTACTTCAAGAAGATAATTAAGACAAAATAAAAGCCAGTGTAGTAAGCACTGGTTTTTGTGTTAAATTATTTAACTTCGATAAATTTCTTGTTTTTATCTTCATCAACTTTATCAACGCTGACTGTAAGGATACCATCTTTAAATTCAGCAGATATTGTATCTTCATCAATATCTTCTAGATGGAAACTTCTTTCAATCTTGCCATACATTTTTCTTTCACGATGAAGATATTTTTTGTTTTCTTCTTCTTTTTGTTCTTTTTCAGCACGAATTACAATATTTCCTTTATTGCATTCTACTTTAATATCCCCTTTATCATAGCCAGGAATATCCATTTCTATGAATACTTTATTATCCTTTTCATAAATATCACATTTCATCTTATTTTCTACTGTCAAATCACTTAACATATCATCAAAAAACATTCTACTAGGTAACATAAATAATCATCATCCTTTCTTAATTATTATTTTCAAAATATTTACGTTTATACTTGAAAATGTTTTTATCAATATTTCCTATTGACACTAATAATATACTACTAAAATTAGCAGTTGTCAAGCATGAGTGCTAAGTTCACAAAAGTTTCACATTAAAAGAAAAATCACTTCGAATTAGGAAGTGATTAATCTACTCTTAGAGCTTCAACTGGATCTTTTTTACTAGCCATGCGAGATGGTATAAGTCCAGCGATTGTTGTAAGTAAGATACTTATTATTACTAATATTATTGCTCCACCGATAGGTAATATTGCAACATTTGATATACCTGCTAAATTTTTAATTATGATATTTATTGGAATTGTTAGAAGTATGGTAATAAGTATTCCCATGACTCCTGCAATTAAGCCTTCGATAAATGTTTCGGCGTTAAATACACGAGATATATCTTTTTTGCTGGCTCCGATTGCTCGAAGTATTCCAATTTCTTTAGTTCTTTCTAGAACAGAGATATAAGTAATTATACCAATCATGATGGAAGATACTATTAAGGATATACTAACGAAAGCCATTAGAACATAACTTATAACATCGATGATGGTAGAAACACCACTCATCATAACTCCAACTAAATCACTATAGTTGATAACGTTTTCGTCGTGTCCTTCTTCTTGGGCTTTTTCATTATAGTTATTAATTATATTAACAATTTCTTCTTTAGAATCGAAGTCTTTGGGATAGATGTTTATAGATGATGGTTTATCTAAATCGATTACTCCAATTTGATTTAAAACATCTTCATAAGTTGCTCCAGCTTGTTTTTCATAATTTTCAATTACTTGAGCCATTTCGGTAGGACTTAGACTTTGTAAATAGGCAAGTTGTTCAGGTGTTAGAGAATTAACATCGAATTCTTCATCGCTAAATTCTTGCCCTGTGAAAACATTGATATCAGGATTTTCGGTTTGTTCTTTAGCAATTTCTGATTCATTTATTTTGTTAATTACGTATTCTTTTAAATCTTTTAAGTAAAGGATTCCACCAGCAGTAGAAGTAACAACAGATTCTTCATTTGGTTTGATAATACCTGTTATTGTTAGTTCTTCAGCATTTTCCAGTAATTCTTTCATGTATTTTTCATCTGATTTTTTATCAACCCAGATGCCATTTTCTTTGTCATAATAATCAGAGTTTAAAAGAAATTTGAAATTCATTCCAACAAGGTCATCAATATCATATGATGTTTGTTCTACTTCAAATGGGGTACCATCTAAAATATTTTGATACATTTCAGATAGTTCATCTGAATCTTTTAGACCTAGAGCATATAATGTGAAGTCACTGATTTCATTGTTTTCATCTACTACTAAGACAACTTCATTATATTTGGTTGGCCAAGAACCTGCAACTAAATCATACATTTGCTTATTCATTTCCTCGCTATCAAACATTTCCGAGAAAACATCAGTAGATACGAATGCAGATTGCATTTCATTCATTGACATGCCAAGTTCATCTAAAACAGTATTAGGATTTACTTGGACGATTTCATCAGTATCATCTTTATAGATTTGTAAGTTTAGATTATAAGAATAACTGATTGCTGATGTGTAATCTTTAATGTTAGTTTCATCACTTTCGATGTATGATTTGAAGGCTTCTAAGTTATTGCTTTTTACTTTAGCAGCAACAGTACTCATCATGCCACTCATGACATCGTTGGAATAAATTTTGCCATCATCGTGGATTTCTTTATCAGGATCTGGCTGCATAGATTCGAGAAAATCAGCAATTTGAACAGATTCTTCTTGAACTGTTAACGGGTAACTAGTTAATGTTTCTTCTTCAACGTTGTTTATATACTGTTGAACGCCATTAGAGATAGAAAGAATTAAGGCTATACCGATGATACCGATGGAACCGGCGAAAGCAGTAAGAATAGTTCTTCCTTTTTTAGTCATCAAGTTATTTAAACTTAAGTTCATGGCTGTTAGGAAGGACATTGAGGTTTTCTTGGCTTTTCTCTTTTCTTCTTTAATTTTTTCTTTTTCTTCTTTTTTAGAACTGTAAGGTTTAGAGTCACTGGTTACTTCACCATCGAGTAAGTTAATTATTCTAGTTGAATATTTTTTAGCTAACTCAGGATTGTGAGTAACCATGATTATCAAACGGTCTTTGGAAATTTCTTTTAATATTTCCATGATTTGAACACTGGTTTTAGTGTCTAGAGCACCGGTTGGTTCATCAGCTAGTAATATGTCTGGATCATTTACTAGGGCTCTTGCTATAGCAACTCTTTGCATTTGACCACCGGACATTTGATTAGGTCTTTTATGCATTTGATCTTTAAGGCCAACTTTTTCTAAAACTTCAATGGCTTTTTTTCTTCTAGTTTGTTTGTCAACGCCAGAAAGGGTTAGGGCAAGTTCAACATTGGATAACACTGATTGATGAGTAATAAGGTTATAATTTTGGAAAACAAAACCAATACGATGATTACGGTAAGTATCCCAGTCACGATCTTTATACTTTTTGGTACTTATGCCATCGATGGTTAAGTCTCCGGAAGTATAATGATCAAGTCCACCGATGATATTAAGTAAAGTAGTTTTACCACAACCGGATGGACCTAAAATAGAAACGAATTCGTTTTCACGAAATTCGATACTGATACCTTTTAAGGCTTTAACAGATTCATTGCCTGTTTCATAATTTTTTTTGATATTGTTTAATTTTAACACTGTTTCATCTCCTTGTTATTTTTTTAATATTTCAAAATCAATATCTTTAATATTTTTGATATTAGTTTGGATTTTTTTTCGCAAACTATATTCTAGGCGAATTAATTCTCCCATAGTAATGGCATCTTCAACACCAATTTCTACTGTTATGCAATAATAATTTTTAATATTTATTAAAGATATAGAAGAAAATGTTACATTTTTAGTTTTTTTAACAATACTTTTGATTTTATTAGTTATTTTTTCAGAATTATCATTTTGACCATTGATAAGGATTATATTATCTGCAATAATTTTTAGACCACGATAGAAAATGAAGAATATGATAAATAGTACACCTAAATAATCAAAGAAAGAAATCCATACGCTTAAAAGGATAAATAATGATGAGGCAATTGTAAGTAGGGCATCAAAGTAAGAACTATGGCTTGATGCAAATAGCATTTGACTGTGAATATCTTTACCAATTTGTAGTAAGTAATTAGAATTTAAAAATAGCATTAGAGTAACTGATATAATTACGAAAGCAAGTATTGGTTCAGTTTGAGCATATTCTAAAAATAATGACTTTACAAAAAGGTATATTGCTAATAGAATGAATAAGACTCCTACTAAAATTTGGGCGCAATATTCTGTTTTGCCATAACCGAAGGGATGCTTTTTGTTTGCTCTTTTGTGTCCAACGATACTTCCAATTGTTGCTAAAAATTCCTCGGAGAAATTACATAAAGTGTAATATCCAGAAGTTATTAGAGTATAACTTTTTAAGAATGTTCCTCCGATAATTTTTAACATAGAAACTACTAAATTAATAAACATACTAAATACAAGTGATTTACGCTCTTTTTTCATTATCTACCTCATACATAAAATTATACCATAAATGGGTATAAAAAAAGAACAGTAATTTGTTCTTTTAATCGAATATTATGTAATTTTCTTTGCGAGGTTCTGCAGGTGGTAGTGGGCAGTCTCTGTATCCAAGTACTATATTGCCGATTCCTTCATAGTTTTCATCAAGACCCCATTTTTGCATAAGTTCTTTACCAAAGTCGGTTTCAAATGTTTCTTTGGCACGATGAATCCAGCATGAATCAACACCTAAAGAGAAGGCAGCATTAAGCATATTCATGATAACTGCAGAACCATCTTGAACATATGTTGATACATTTTTATCAGCAAAGACTATTAATAGAGTTGGTGCTTCATAAAAGGGATTTAGTCCTGGTTTATTTACAAAGCTACCATTTACTTTGGCAATTGCTTCGATAGTGTCACGATCACGGACAACAACGATTCTAGCACTTTGTTTACTTTTGCCATTTGGAGCATAGGTACCACATTTTAATATTTCTTCAAGAGTTTCCATAGGTATTTGGTCACTTTTAAATTTTCTAATACTTCTTCTTTCACATAAAGTTTTTGTTACTTCATTCATTATAATCACCATCCATTATTAATATACCATAAATTTAGTAGAAAGTATTGATTTTTAGTAATTTTTTTGATATTCTATTAACAGTCATGGCGGAATTGGTGAAGTGGTTAACACGCCGGATTGTGGCTCCGGTATGCATGAGTTCGATCCTCATATTTCGCCCCATTTATGGAAATAAACAAACTTTTTTGGTTTGTTTTATAGCAAAAACTAGGAATTTTAATAGGAAAACCTAGTTTTTTTGCAGTAAAAACTAAAGATGTAGTATAATAATTATGGTGACTAAAAATGAATTATGATTTGGAATTAACTAAAGAAAAACTGTTTGAACTTATGAAAACTAATAAGTTAAAGAGAAACACTAAAATAAACAATTTATTAAAAATAATAAATTTGTTGAAAAAAAATACTATATTATCAATTGATGGAAATTGGGGGTGTGGTAAAACAGTTTTTGTAAAACAAATTGAACTAATAAATAAAGAAAAATTGAAAGATTTAGGAAATAATATTGGTTTAGAAAAAAACGTAATTGATGAATTTAATAGTAAATACATTGTTTATTACTATAATGCGTGGGAAAATGATAATCACGAAGATCCTTTGAAATCTATTATATTTAAAATTGTAAATGATTTTCCTAAAGAACAAAACCAAATTTTTGATGAAACTGTACAATTACCTCTAGATTTTAAAAAATTTATAAAATCTATTAGTTGTGATTTGATAAATATTGATAAAGTAAAAAGCTATAAAGATTTAGTTGAAAGTATTTACACTGTAGAAGAGCAAAAAAAGGCATTAAATAATTTGTTAAATAATATAATACCAAACGACAAAAAAATTGTCATGATTATAGATGAATTAGATAGATGTAATCCAAATTTTGCTGTTAAATTAATTGAAACCATAAAACACTTTTTTAATAATAATAACTTAATTTTTATATTAGCGAGTAATAATGAGCAGTTGGCATGTACTATTTCAAAATTTTATGGCGAAAAATTTGATGGCTATGGTTATTTAAACAAAATTTATGATCTTATATTTACACTAGAAAATATAGATCCTAATACATATATTGATGATATATTATCTGTTTATCTTGGAGATACATGGAGCGTTTCAGTAATTAAGTCATTATGCGAATATTATAATTTTAGCATGCGGGAAATTAATCGTTATATCTATATAATGGATTTGTTATCTGATTACTATAATAGTTTTGATAGTTTTAGTGAAAATTCTTTATTAAAATATGTTTTTGTTCCATATTGTTTGGCTTTGAAAATTAGAAGTGTAAAAATATTTAATGAATTTATAAGTGGAAGAAATATTGATGATTTTATTTCAATAATTAAAAAAGAAAAAGATTTGACTGATGTAATAGATGATATAATTTCAAAGGATAAAAGTAACCTAAGTCAAAGAAAAACTCCAATTGAATATGTAGAAGATATATATAATATTTACTTTAACAATTATTCATCTAAAAATCGCCTAACGCATAAAACAAAAGCAATGTTTCTCGATGTAATTTCAATGATAAGCAATTTTTCTTCTATATGTTGAAAAGTATAATTTTATAGTAAGTAGATATCAATAGTAGAAATGATGGAGTGTTTATATAATGATAGATATAGAAGAATCTAAACAGGAATTTTCTTGTTTAGATTGTCGTCATAAGTACCAGAATAAGACGTAAATAATATTTTCTTTAGATTATTTTTATCAAAAAATATCCAAATAATTAATGATATAATATAAAATTATTTAAATATTAGGGGGCAAAATAATGAAGCAAACGAAAATAAAAGGTTTTATTAGGGATTTGGAAAACAGAAATAAAAATTATAGTTTTGATAAAATAATTAAATTATTAGATGCGAGCAATTATATATATTTAGAGCTAATGAACCAGATAAGACATAATGAGATTTCAGAATATAAAGGCTCAAAATATATATTTAATGAGATTATTAATGAATTTAAATTAGTATATGAGTTGTTAGAAAAAGGAGAAGTAATAAGCAGTATCTGCTTGCTTAGAAATACATATGAAGAAATTCTATATGTGATGGCTTCGTCATTAAATGTAAATTTAGATATAGATGCAGAGACTGCAGCTGGATATTTTAAAAGAATAGTTGTAAAGAATATTAATGAACTTTTAAGTGATAACATTAATGAAGATGATATAAAAGAAATTTATTCATATTTATCTAAACTTACACATATTACTAATTTAAAAGAAGCAGTTAGTTACTTAATAGGTAATAGCTATATAAAAAAGTATATTGTAAATGAGATAAAGTATATTTTGATTTTTATAGAATATTTATATTTAGATTTTATGTATAAAAAATTGAAATTGGATAAAGATTTAATAGACGATATAATAGCTATATCCAGTTATCCGGAAATATTAAATGTAATATATTTTGGGGCATATTCTAGCAAAACAAATAGAAAATTAATGCGTTATTTTTATGGAGAAAAAAATCAAAAGTATTTAAAGGATTTACAAGAGAAGTTTATTAAAGAATTTAAAAATTTTAAAATAGAAAAGAATAATATGGATTTAACATTAAAACAAGTTTCAAAAGAAGTAGATAAAAAATTGGTAGAATTAAATTATATAGATAAAGTAAAAGAAATATTAAATAATTGATTTATGAATCGTTTGAGATATAAAAATTTTAACATGTATTAATTATATAATATTGAAATTGACATATATAAAAATAAAATGGGCAATAAATTTAGTGAATATTGAGCGACAGAAAGCCCAAAATATAAAAAAATTATAATTGTTTTAGGAGATATGATAAAAAATCCATTGGTTTTTGTCGTACATATATATGAGAAAAAAGTTATATTAATGCTAATTTGCTTTACATTTACTTGATTGTAAAGTGCATTGGTGCAAAAATATTTATGCTTTTTTCATAAAGTTGTGTTAAACATTATGACTGATTAAAATATTCAGCATAAGCGATATTTAAATCAATCGGCATTTTTATATGAAAAATATCCTTGGCTTTAATATAATTATTATCAATAATAATATTAGTATAAGATTCTGTTTTTATTTTATTTAACATGAATCTTTTTTTCATGATAAATATATAAACAAACCAATCTAAATATTCTTGTAAATGTCTAGTAGAAACTCCTCGAAATTTTTTTAACCATGTTTCGAGTTGTGAATGTACTCCGTTAATTTTTGATATATTGTAAATGCCATCACTATGAAATCCAGAAGAAATTGCATTTAAAATAAGTTGATTATTTTGACAAAATTCTTGATAAGCACTAGCACTATCTGCATTTATTGATTTTGCATTGTTTAATTTTTGACCTAAAGAATCATTTAACATATCGGTTGTGCATCTTCCTAAGCCCACTATTTCTAACAATAAATTATCAAATTCATCAATACTAGAAACAACACATATTTTATGATGACTAATGCCTCTATATGGAGATTTTATAGAGCTTCTTTTTTTAGAATATCTTGGCATATTTATAGGCTTTGTTTCTTTTAAATTAATGGAAAAATATTTCTCATCAGACTGTATTTCAACAGATAAATTAATAGAATTCACAAATGTTTTTAAAGCATATAAAACTTTATGCCTTATTCTAAAAGATGTTAAAAGGGATATATTATTTTCTTCTGCGATTCTTCTTAAACTAAAGCCATTTAATAAATTATCAATAATATTTTTCCATACTTCAAATGGTAATTTACTATGGCATATAATAGTATTGGTTGTTTCCGAATATGTTTTTTTACAACAACTACATATATATTTTTGAATGCCATTTTGGGTTCTACCATTCTTATATATTTTGCTTCCACATTCTTTACAAATCATGTTTTCATTTTTGAATTTAGAAATAATTTTCGAATTAGAATTTTTGGTAGAACATAATTCAGATAGATGATTAATAATATAATTTTTAAATTCAATAATAGTTATAGGATCTAAATCTTTTAATAATTCTTCTATTTTCATATTATAAAAATATCCTTAATCAACTAGCCTAAATCATATACCATTATCGCCAAACAAAGATAAAGATAGGCTAGTTGATTAAGGATATCTCCTCTCTTTATCTTTTGCTTGGCTAATATAATTATACACCATTTCTAGTTATCAGTCATTATGTTTAACACAACTTTTTGAAAAAATAATATACAACTATTAATATGAAATATTTTAAAAAAGAATTTGTATTACCCGAAAAATGTTTTGTATTTTATATCAATAATAAACTTTATAGTTTTTCGTTGATATGCTATAATATCGGCAAATGGAGGTAGTCTGAAAACAAAAAATAAATTTATTTTATAAAATTAAACAAAAAGGGCAGACTTCCCCTTACCCCAAAGAAAGT
>CALVKN010000010.1 GCA_944332715.1 uncultured Bacilli bacterium | reverse complement strand
GATGCTCAAAAACTATTTAATACTAGAATGTATTTAGCTGAGAAAGAGGGCCTGGAAAAAGGAATGGCTCAAGGAATTGAGCGAGGAATTGAACAAGGAATTGAACAAGGAATTGAGCAAGGAATTGAGCAAGGAATTGAGCGAGGAATTGAACAAACTAATTTAGATAATGCTAGAAAGATGAAAGAAAAAGGCTTTAGTATCAAAGATATTCAGGACATTACTGGATTATCTGAAGAAGAAATAAAAGAATTATAAATGTAAGTGTTACCCAAAATTAACTTTAAAGACAAAAGAACTCAAATTCGAGTTCTTTTTAATTTAATTCTCTAACTAAGTGCATTTCTCTATTTGTTGGCATAATTTTTTCAAGTAACTGAAATTGCAGTGATAAATCAAGTGCTAGTTTTACCATTACTTCTTTATCACGAGTATAATCTGCACATACTATTTTTTCTTCTCCATTAGGTAGCGTAAAAGTTTTCTTATTATGTTCATTAATATTTATATTTTTAACTTGACTAGGGTGCATTTGATAAATTCTATTATGAAGTCTACTTGATCCAATAAATAAAGTTATTTCATTTACAGGATCAACACAAAGTGTTGTTCCTGCAAATCCTGGTGACATAAAAGATTTACCAGAAAGGGGAGGATAAACGCTTAAAAATGCCGGATCTGGCTGTTTTAAATAAACCAAAGAACCATAAAATCTGCTATAATCATCACCATCTTTAAAACCAGTTGCAGTATCACTAATTGTTGCAACAGTACACTTTCTTAACACATCTCCTTTAATTAAAGATTGCCCTAATTTTATCATATCACTTTTTGTTGAGAAAAATCCCGCATGTCCTGGAGCAATACCTTGGGATTCCCCAATCGCAACAGCCTTAGCATCATGTGGAGTTCCAGGAACATTATCAAATCTCGTTACAACACTACCATCACTTTTAACAATGCTCGAATAGTTTTCATTAGCAACTCTATCTAATTTTTCTTCTGGTACATTTAAATGAGTATCTTTCATGCCAACCTTTTTAAATATTACTTCATCTACAAATTCTGTAAAAGGCATCTTACTAACTCTTTCAACAACATATCTTAATACCATTGCTCCCATATCTGTATAAGCATTACTAAAGTTTTGATCATCCTTTTTATGTACTGTAAATAAAATTTGTTCTGCTTCTTCTGGACTCTTTGCGCTATCGACACGCTTATCTGTAACAATCATTACTCTAAACTTAAGTAAATCATATATTGTTACGTCACCTAAATTTTTAAATTCTGGTACATATTTACTTACTGGATCAAATACATCAATTAAATCACATTCATTTAATTTTAAAACAGCAATAGCTGTAAATAATTTTGAAGTTGATGCTAAATCAAATATTGTATCCTGTTCAATAGGAAGTGGCTTACTAACTAAAACACCATTTTCCATTACATATTCTTGTCTATTACCACATAATACGGTATCTCTTGTCTTATAGGTTCCAAAGTCAAGTATTACTCCTGGTGTAATTTGTGTCTGCTTTACAAAATTATCAATTATTCCTTTTAATCCACTTCTTTTAAATAATAAAAATCTTAATGTTGTAAGATTTGCATGGGGATTTTCATTAATTACTTTTAATACGGGACTCAATAACTCTTCATAATCATGTTTAGTAAATATATCTTGTAATACTGGGGAAGAAGTATCATTTTGATTCTTAAGTAATTCATCAATATATTTTCTATATATATAATATGCCTTTAAATTGTGCATGAAATCACCTTCTTAAAAAATATATGCTTATTATAAAAAAATGATTAGAAACTGTCAAGAAAAACATTTTTTTCCAAAAATTGGTAAAAATATAATGAAAAATTTGTAAAATTGTGATATTATAATTCGGGGTGAAAATATGGGAACAAAAATTAAGAGTAACCAAGAAAACAAACCAGAAATAAAGAAAGATAGTTTTGCAAATTATATCATTAATTTAAGAGAGAAAAGACATCTTACACAGAAAGCTTTAGCAGAGAAGATAAAAGTATCTGATAGAACTATATCTAAATGGGAGAATGGCTTAACTGTACCTGATTTAATAAATATTAGAAATATCTGTAGAGAACTAGGTGTATCTGCCAATTCAGTAGTACTTGAAAAGAAAACTCTTTACGACTATTTCAAAGACTTTCTTCATCTGCTTTCTATATTATGGAAACATATCTATAACAATATCTTTAAAGTTATATTTGCAATTATCTTTATTCTATTATTAATTTATTTCATCAATAATTATAATTCTATAAGTATGTATATTCTAAATAGTGATAATGATGATATTACATTTAGTAATGGCTATTATATAAGGAGCAAGGTTAGAAATATTTTAATAATAGATAACATTAATTTAAATGATTCAAACTATAATCCTGATGTTGATACACTGAGATTAGAACTTTATCTTCTAGTAAATGGTGATAAAGTAGTTATATATGAAGATGATGAACTAGAAGACATATTTATAAATGAGTTATCTAGTTATGGTAATACATTTACAAGTGATGTTAAAAAAGAAATAACTAAAGGCTTGTATTTAAATATAACAATAAATAATATAACAACATACGAAGCTAAAATAACATTTATGAATAATTTTAGAAATGACAAATTAGTATATAGTACATATAAAAACAATTTAGAATATGATTCTGATTATCAAAAATTTATTGGTATAGCAGACACAATTAAATTGAGTGAAAATAATTATGGAAATTACAATTCTAATTTTCTAAATTCTCTTGATGGTTTTACATATAATGCTACATCTGAAGTTAATACATTCACTACCGAAGAAGATAATGACAATAAATTAAAAGATTTAGGATACACTTATGATAAAGAATCTGATACGTATACTAAAGTAGATGGTAATAAAACAATAACTTACAAACCACAATTTGATGTTTTAATAAATGCAGATGTGGTCAATAATATTGAAAATAAATCATACTACTACATATCAAAAGAAAGAATTGATTATGAAGTTCGTGATAAAAATAATAATGTTATTTGCAGATATAAATATTTTGTCGATAAAAAAGAATTAAAATGCAAAATAGGAAATTGTGAAAATTATAAATCAGAAATAGATTATATTTTGGCTGAATATCAACAAATTTTAGAAATTCTCTAATCGTGGAGTTGCAACTCTCACGATTTTCTATTGTCAAAATATAACAAAATTTGCTATGCTGTTTGTGGATAGGAAAGGAGGTATGATAGTAGTATTGAAAATTATGAAAGTATTAACTGCTTTCATAATTATCGTAACTTTGTGTTATGTAAATAATGTTAAAGCAATTAGTGATGAAGATTATGATAGTCTAAGAGAAATATTCTCTGAAGCTAGATTAAATATTATGACGGAAGAACAAAAAGACATGTTAGTTAATGGCAATTTAACTACTAATACAAAAACTTATGCAACAACTCAAACTTTAAATGGCACTTATGTTCATACAGAAGTGGATGAAGAAACTGCCGAATTAATTAAAGATAGTTTCAATAGTGGTATAATCACTTATGATGCAACTCACCAAACAACTTACAAAAGAATTACTATTATTGACACATCTGCTAATTCTAGCAGCGATGTTCACAGAGTAATGGTTTATACGCAGTGGCTAGTAACACCAGCAACTACATCATTTGATGTAACAGCAATGCGTATCGATGGAGGTTACATTATTGATGGAACCCAAGATGGTACACAAACCTACTGGAAAGACGGTTCATATGATTACGTGGACTACTCTTGGAATGGTACTAACATCAGAAAATTTGATAATGGGTTTGGTATATCTATGAACCTTGTTAATGGAGCATCGTACTTTGAAACAGATATAAGTGCTGATGTAAAAATAACTTCATCCAATGCGGAAGCATTTGGAACTTACCAACATGCAGTCACTAATGTTTCGTTAGATCAATCACAAAGTTACACAATAAGTCATAATGGTTTAGGTGGAGTAGTCAATTTTGTATCTTCAGTTCATAACCTTTATGATGGAATGACTGGAGTATCTATATCATTGTAACTCTAGTTTTATATCACTTTTAATTAAATCTTTGAAAAGAAAAATAACTAATTTAAATATATTTTTTTGAAGTCATTTAATTAATCATTATCAATTTTTTTGTCATGGAGAGTGTTAGATTATTGTTGCTGGCTGTAGATTATGAGGTTATCTTATAATAAAAGAAAGGAGATTTTGAGCCATGAAAAGAAAACAATGTGAAGATCGTGAGGACAATAAAGAATACATTTTTCGCTATTGCATTCCTCGACACTCTTTTTTTATTGATATTTATCATATTATTGAGTTATAGCGCATACCATTAAGTAGAAATTTGAAAGAATGGGTGGGTTATGGAAAAAGAAAAAATTATATCTTCAATCGCAAAACGGGGCAATGGTGAAATTTATTTAGGTGTCGTCGGAGCAGTTAGAACAGGAAAATCAACATTTATTAAAAGGTTTATTGAGAATCTCGTTGTACCTAATATAACTGATGAATATGAAAAGAAACATTGTTTAGATGAAATTCCTCAAAGTGCTCAAGGTAAAACTATTATGACTACTGAACCTAAATTTGTTCCAAGTAATGGCGCAACTATACGCGTTGGTGAATTTGAAACAAACATCAAACTTGTAGATTGCGTTGGATACGTTATACCTGAGGCTAATGGTTTTGTCGATGAAGAAGGAAATCCACGAATGGTTAAAAGCCCGTGGTTTGAAGATGCTATCCCCTTTGTGGAAGCGGCCGAAATAGGTACAGAAAAAGTAATTAAAGATCATGCCACAATTGGTATTGTTGTTACAACTGATGGATCATTTGGTGAAATTGCCAGAAATTCATATATTGAAGCCGAAGAAAAGGTTATTACAGAACTTAAAAATATTGGAAAACCTTTCATTGTAATTTTAAATAGTGTTCATCCAACAAATACTGAAACACAAAGCTTAGCCAGATCTTTAAGTGATACTTATGAAGTACCAGTTATGCCAATTAGTGCTGAACTTATGAATGAAGTCGAAATAATGGAAATATTGAAAACTGCACTGTACGAGTTTCCAGTATTAGACATCAAAGTTCAAATTCCTGAATGGGTGCATGTTCTTCCAAATAATCATGAAATAAAAATGCATTATTTGGAAAAAATTAAAGAGAGTGTCATATCCGTTGAAAAAGTTAAAGATATCGAAAGCATTTTAAATCATTTCAATGACTCAGAATATATTTCTAACTCTTATATAAGTGAATTAGATGCTGCAACGGGTACTGTTACAATTAGTTTGGAAAGTACCAATGAACTCTTTGAACAAACTTTAAAATCAATAATGGGTGATACCGTTACTACTAAAGCAGGACTTTTAAAAATATTTGCTTCATATAGTGATACTAAAGAAGAAATGGACTCTTTAAGATCTGCTGTCAAGATGGCAAAAAGTACTGGTTATGGTATTGTTTACCCAACACTAAAAGAATTGAAACTAGAAACACCAGAGTTAGTAAAACAAGGTAACCGTTATGGTGTTAAACTAAAAGCCATAGCATCTAGCATTCACATGATAAAAGTTGATGTCGAATCGACGTTTGAACCAATAATTGGTAGTGAATTACAATCAAAAGAATTAATCAATCATTTAATGCGCGATTATGAAACAGATGCATCAAGTATTTGGAAAAGTGAAATCTTTGGACGTAGCCTTGAGGTCATTGTTCAAGAAGGAATCCAAGCCAAACTTAGCATGATGCCTGATAATACTCGTTATAAACTAAAAGATACCGTAACAAAAATTGTTAATAAAGGATCTAATACTTTAATAGCCATTGTTATCTAGCAATGGCTATTTTTATCTTATTTTGTCAATAAAAAGTAAATAATCTCTCAATTTTAAGTAAAAAAATATCAATTTTAAGGCAAAATTGCGAAATTTTGTTGATTTTAGAAATGTTTTTTGATAATCTTAATATGTAAGGATAATATCTTTACAAAAAATTTAGAATGTATGGGAGGTAAAAACATGTCTAAAGTTGAATTAGTTGAATTAATCGCAAAGGAAGCAGGACTTACTAAAGCTGATGCTGCAAGAGCACTTGATGCAACACTTGCTGGTATTACTGCAGGCCTTAAGAAGGAAGGAAAAGTTTCTCTAGTTGGATTTGGAACATTCTCAGCTAAGAAAAGAGCTGCTCGTGAAGGAATCAATCCATTAACAAAAGAAGCTATTAAAATTCCTGCTAAGACAGTTGCTTCATTCAAAGCTGGAAGCAAATTAAAAGACGCTTTAAATTAATTGAAAAAAATTAGTTAAAAAAATGAAAAGTTGGTGCAAATCAACTTTTTTTTATTCGGCTTTTAGGATATAATATAAATAAAGAAGGGAAGTATGCTTATGAAGAAAAGATCTATTATATTAATTATTTTGGGAGCCATTCTTCTCATTATTCCTTTTTGTCTGTCTAATTATAGTATATTAAGACTTATTATACTTGCCTTAGGTATATTTTTAATAACTCTAAGTTTAGTATTTGTTAAAAAACGTAATATATTCTTAATTATAATAACTCCATTAATTTTAATTTGTTTATCTTATGCAGTTGATACATTTATGTTTTATCAATTTAAGCGAATTCCTTTATTTGTATATGAAATTAAAAGTAGTGATTCTATGAGTACTTATAATAGTTTTTTCTATCGTATATTTGATTGTAATGGAAGTCTCACTTTAGATTATGGTTATTTAAGTGATTATGTTTGTGCAGAAGAAGATTTAGATGAGGTAGATATAAATACATTCTTAAGTGAACCCAATAAAACATATGATGAATATAAAAATAAGTTTGTTAAATTAAGTGGTAAGATTAGTAAAATTTCTGGAGAAGAAAGTATTGAACTTAGCAGTTTTACCACAACTGATGGTTCCTTAAATGGCTATGTTAATTTTAATACCAATTACGTTGTAAGAGTAAATGTTAATGAATCTTTAAGTAATTATCGTATTTATGATAATATTACCGTAATAGGTCGCGTTGCTAATTTGACTGAAGAAGGAAATGTAACAGTTATAAATTTACTTGATACTATGCTTATACCAAGTAATATATATGATAATTATAGTTATGAAATAGTTAATAGCAATAATGAAGAATTAGTAAGTTTAGCAAGTGCTCAAAATTATTATTTATATGGCATCAGTTCCTTAACTGTTAAATATACAAATAATGATATTTATGAATTAAGTTATCTAATTACTGATTCAAGATTTACTTTAGATACCATCATTGGAGATACAAGTGCTACTAATATGTATGATGATGAAGAAACCCTACAAGCCAAGTTTTATGAACTGGAAAAATTTAATGTAATGGTTTGTGAAAATGATAAAAAAATAATTGCTAATAAAAGTTTTGATTTAACTATTGATTTATGTGATTAATAAAAAAATTCTTGTTTTGAATAAGGATTTTTTTGTGTTTAAAAATAAATTTGATATATTGCTTAATTTGTAAAATTATATTATACTTAATATATAAAATAAGGTAAGGGATAATCGTGATAAGAAAAAAAGGATTTACATTAACAGAATTATTAGCAGTTATTGCAATATTGAGTTTGCTGGTCGGTCTTGCAACAGTAACAATACTTAATGTTCGTGATAATGTCTTAGAACAAAGCTATGAAAATGTTGTCAATTTACTTGAAACTGAAGCAGCCAATTATGCGGAAGATACTGGAATAATGACTGTAACAGTTGAAAAATTAATTACAGAAGGTTATGTTCTTCCAGATGATGAAACAGACATTTATAATCCAGTCAATAATGAAAGTCTTAATTGTCACTTAATTAGTTCTGTTTTTGAAAATGGAGAATACGTATCAACATTCGGAGAAGATATTGGAAAGACTGATGGAACATGTAATGTTTATGAAAAAAATGCTGACTTAGTAATTTGTAGATATAATGCAGATCATAGCGAATGTGTTGAATTAGGGGACAATTGGTTAAATGAAAATATTACCTTGGGAGTAAAAATACGTAATAGTGAAAAAGAAGAAAGTATAAAAAGTGATGAATATACATATGCATGGCAAAGTAGTGATGGAAGTTATAGCGCTGATTACTTTATAACTACTAATACCAATATGATTTTTCAAGGAAATTATAGTGTTAGAGTAACATTTAGTCCAAACGAAATAAGTGAAGCAAATAAAGAAATAAAGATCGATTTACAATCCCCAGTAGTGGTTAATGCCATCTTAGATGAAAGTGAGACTGTAAGTGGTTGGGCTCAAAAAAAATATGCAACAATTACTGGTAGTGACTTTTCAGGTTCAGGTGTTGCAGGAGTTTTTGCGGGCAAAGCTGATACATGTACCGAAGATTTAACATACCAAGAAGTAAATGCTAATAATCAAGTAAAAATATTACTAGCAGAAGATGAAAACTTAGTATGTGTTAAAGATAATGCTGGTAATGTAAGTAATAGCGATTATGTAATTGATAATAACTTAGTTGATGCAGGAATAGATGAATTTAGTATAAAATTTACTCCTGATGATTTTAGAGGATATTTAAATAATGGCCTTACAAGATATACAAGAAGTGGAACCTTATCAGGAAGTGTTCAAGACATCAAGTCTGGTTTAGTTGCTTATCAATTTGTTGGTCCTTTCGAAGATGAAGAAGATGTTACTTATACTAATAATTGGAAAAATGTAAATCCTAGTCCAACTAAAGAAGAAATTACTGTGACTGATACAAGAAGTGGAGTGACCCAAAATGGTTATTACTATATTTGTGGAAAAGATGCTCTTAATAACGAAGTTTGCACTGATAATCCAGTATTAGTTGATAATATAGATAGAGAAATTGATGGTAACATAACTTTAACTCAAGAAATTGGTACTACAAACGAGTTTATTGATAGCGGATATGGATTGAATTTTAAATTAGAAGCAACTGCTAGTGATTCGAAATCAGGATTAGTAGGGTATCAATTTGTTTATAGTAAAAATAATTCTCCAAGTACCCCTAGTGCTAATGCTAGTAATTGGAATTTAATGTCAACACCAAGAACAACAACATTTAATACATCTTATACAGCAACCTCTAATGGATATTATAAATTCTGTGTCTTAGATGCTGCAGGAAATGTAGATTGTAGTGATGCTATAAGAGTAACTAATGTTGTAGTAGAAATGCCATATAGTAACACTTTATATAGTGAAAATATTCAAAATCAATCAGGATCTTTTAATGCAACATCTGCAGTAAAAGGAATAAAAAATTATAGCACAGATACGGGTAGTATTAGCGTTAGTTATAATGGTAATTATATTTATTATAATTTGCGAAATGGTAGAACATATTCTGGAACAAGAACAGATACATGTCATGCATTTCCAAATAGTTATAGGGCCGACAGAGAATATTATTGTTCTAGGTATCGTTGTCCATATGGAAGCCTTAGCGGAGATCGTTGTGTAGCAGATGGCCCAACAACAGATTATTTTCCAGGAGATAATTATCCTTATACATGTCACTGCGGTCCAAGTAAAACGTATGATTGTTGGTTTGATGGTGGTAGTCCATCAACAAGTGATGTATGTGGACCTGGATATTATAGAGTTAATAGTACTGGTTATGACTGTCCTTGGGAAAATATTCAAGGCAATAGATGTACTAGTGATAGATCTGGCTATGGACATTGCTATGCTAAATGTAGATGGGAAGGAAATTTTGATGCCGATTGCGTTTCAGAAGATTATGAATATACATGCGATTATGGTGATGTAGAAAGAAATGGCTATTGCTACTATTGTAATACAGGATATATAAATTCCAGTGGTACAGACTGCTCATATAGTTGCCCTGTAAGTTATTCATATTGGAGATATAATATATCAATTATTTATTATGTTGTATTGTAGTTATGTAAAGGATAGATAATATGAAATTTATTAAAAAAAATTGGAAAAAATTACTTATAATTATAATAATTATAGTATTAATTATATTAATAATATTATTGATAAATATTTTTGTAAAAAAAGATATAAAACCAAATGATACAGATTCGCCTCAAAATTCAGAGTTAGAAATAGCAAAAGAATTAATAAAAAATAATTATATATATAGTTATTTAGTTAGTGGTGATATTAAAACTGAAAGCGGATATATTACTGTTGAGAATGTAAATTATTACTATATTAATGATGGATTATTAGAATCCATTAATTCCCTTGAAGATATGAGCAATTTAATAGAAAATACTTTTATTAAAGGTAAATTTAGTTCTTATTTTGATAATTTAAAAGCAGGACATAAATATTTTGAAAGTAATGGCAATTTATATGTTGCAAAAGCTAATAATATATGTCAAGAATTTCAAAATTATGATGCTGAAGACATATCTATTACAAGTGTTACAGATGATGAAATGGTCATAAAAATAGCAGATGGCTATGCTTATGCTTATAAGGAAAATGATAAGTGGCATTTAGGAATGAATTATATTTATTGCCTTAGTGACTTAGATGATGATGTAGAATAATAAAAAAATTGTTGTACTGTAATTTTGAATAATGGAAAATTTAGTACAGATAATTGAGTAAAAAATAACTAAAGGCATTGACGTAGTGCCTTTTTTTATTGTATAATAATTGCATATCGAGAAAAGGGGAACTGCCTTTGGAACACTATTTTACAAACAATCCAGATTTAAAAAGCGAAATAAGAAAGTTGCCATACACATTTGCTAATACTTCTTTCACATTTTTAAGCGATAATGGGGTATTTGCCAAAAATAAAATTGATTATGCGTCATCTTTTTTAGTAACTTCATTTTTAAATACTCATCCTGTGCTAAATGGTTCTAAGGTTTTAGATGTCGGCTGTGGTTATGGTTTTATTGGTATAACTATAAATAAGATTACTGCTGCTGAGGTAGATTTAATAGATGTTAATAAACGAGCACTACATTTGTGCGAACGAAATATAAAATTAAATAAAGTTAGATGCAATACATTCTATAGTGATTGCTATGATAGTGTAAAAAATAAGTATGATTATATAATTACTAATCCGCCGATACGGGCTGGTAAGGAAGTGGTTAACAAAATTCTACTAGAAGCAAAAGAGCATTTGTCAGTTAATGGCGAACTTTGGTGTATAATTCATAAAGATCAGGGCGCTAAATCGACAAAAAAATTACTTGAGACATGCTATAATGTTGAAGTGGTAGGAAAAAGCAAAGGTTTTTTCTGTTTTAAAGCAAAAATTTGTTGACAAATTGCCAAATGCGTTATAGAATTTTAAATTGGTGGCATATTTATTTTTTTAAATAGAAATAGTCTTAAAAAATTGTGTATGGGGTGATATCGTGGCTTATAAAGTAAAAAAATTTGGTGACTATCGTGAAAGAAGAAGTTTTTCGAAAACGAAAAACGTTTTAGAGTTGAATGATTTGCTCGAAATTCAAAAGAAGAGTTATCAACAATTCTTGGAAGTTGGTATCAAAGAAATATTTGACGATTTATTCCCAGTAGAAAGTTTTACTGGTAATATTTCTTTGGAATTTGGAGATTATTATTTTGATGAACCAAGATACTCTATCAAAGAAGCGAAGGAAAGAATGGTTAATTATGCTGCACCATTAAAGGTTGAAGCACGTCTTTTCGTGCATGAAACCGGTGAAGTAAAAGAACAAACTATTTTCTTAGGTGACATGCCATTAATGACCGAAGCAGGAACATTTATCATTAATGGAGCAGAAAGAGTAATTGTTTCCCAACTTGTAAGAAGTCCAAGTGTTTATTTCAAAAAAGAAATAGATAAAAATGGACGTCATATAATAAGTGGAGAATTAATACCTAATAAAGGTACTTGGCTTGAATATGAAACCGATGCGCGTGATGTTGTATATGTTCGTATTGATAGAACTAGAAAAGTAACTGTAACAACACTTTTACGTGCCTTAGGTTTATCTAGTGATGAAGATATCATTAGTGTTTTTGGGGACAATCCATATATTGAAAATACTTTAGAAAAAGATAATACCAATAATACTGATGAAGCTTTAATTGAAATATATGAAAAATTAAGACCAGGCGAACCTGCAACTTTAGATTCATCTAAGAATCAACTTATTACAAGATTCTTTGATAGATTCCGTTATGATTTAGCTAAAGTTGGTCGTTATAAATTTAACAAAAAGTTAAATGTTTTAGATAGACTACTTGGTTTAACTCTAGCAGAACCTATAATTGATGGTGATAAAGTTATAGTTGAAAGCGGGTCTATTGTTACTAAAGAAATTTTAGAACAACTACGCCCATTATTTGCTAGTGGCCTAAATATTAGAGAAATAGAAATTAATAATGAATTAGATGATTATAATAAAGTTCAAACTGTTAAAGTAGTAGATCCTACTGATGCTAAAAAAACTATTACTTTAATTGGTACTGATAGTAGCGTAGATGTAAGAAGACTTACTATACCTGATGTTTATGCATCCCTAAATTATTATATCGGATTACACTATGGTATTGGTACAGATGATGAAATCGATAACTTAGGAAATCGTCGTGTTCGTCAAGTTGGAGAATTAATCCAAAATCAATTTAGAATTGGTATGGCAAGAATGGAAAGAGTTATTCGTGAAAGAATGACTACGCAAGATATTGAAACAGTTACACCAAAGACTTTAATTAATATTCGTCCAGTAACTGCTGCGTTAAAAGAATTTTTTGGTTCTTCACAACTTTCTAAGTTCATGGATCAAATTAATCCAATTGCTGAACTTACCGATAAAAGACGTTTGTCAAGCTTAGGACCTGGAGGACTTTCTCGTGACCGTGCTGGTATGGATGTTCGTGACGTTAATGCTTCCCACTATGGTCGTATTTGTCCAATCGAATCTCCAGAAGGTCAAAATATCGGTCTTATCACCTCACTTGCAGGTTATGCTAAAGTTAATGAATATGGTTTCATTATGACTCCATACCGCAGAGTTGAAAATGGTGTTGTAACTGATGAAATCGTTTACATGACTGCTGATGAAGAAAAAGATTATTATATTTCTCAAGCAACTATTAAGTTAACTGATAAAAATGAAATTGTTGAAGATGAAGTTATTGCTAGACTTAATGGTGATACTGTTTATGTTGATAAGATGCATGTTAATTATGTTGACGTTGCACCTAGCCAAGTTGTAGCAATTACAACAAGTTGTATTCCATTCCTAGAATTCGACGATGCTAACCGTACCCTAATGGGTGCAAACATGCAACGTCAAGCAGTACCTCTTTTAGAAACGGAAGCACCAATCGTTGGTACTGGTGTTGAATATATTGCAGCAAGAGACTCTGGTTCTACCATCGTTTGTAAAGCCGATGGTGTTGTAGAATATGCTGATGGCTTAAAAATTGTTGTAAATGTTGCCAAAGGTAAAGATATATATTACTTAGCAAACTTTGAACGTTCTAACGCATCAAGCTGTATTAACCATCATCCACTTGTTAAGAAAGGTGATAAAGTTCATCGCGGTCAAGTTATCGCTGATGGTCCTTCAACAGATCAAGGTGAACTTGCTTTAGGTAAGAATATGACTGTGGCCTTCATGACATTTAACGGTTATAACTATGAAGATGCTGTAATACTTAATGAAAGATTAGTTAAAGATGATGTTTATACATCACTTCATATTTCGCATTATGATATCGATTGCCGTGATACTAAATTAGGACCTGAAGAAATTACTAGAGATATTCCAAATGTTGGGGAAGATGCTCGTAAGAATTTGGATGCTGATGGTATTGTTAGAATCGGTACAGAAGTTAAAGAAGGCGATATCCTAGTTGGTAAAGTTACACCAAAAGGAATGCAAGAATTAACTAGTGAAGAAAAATTATTACATGCAATATTTGGTGAAAAGACTCGTGAAGTAAGAGATACATCTTTGCGTGTTGAACATGGTGCCGGTGGTATTGTTCATGATGTTAAAGTTTATACTAAAGAAAACTCTGATGAACTACCTGCTGGTGTATCAAAAGTAATAAGAGTATATATTATTCAAAAACGTAAGATTCAAGTTGGTGACAAGATGTCTGGTCGTCACGGAAATAAAGGGGTTATCTCATTGATCCTTCCAGAAGAAGATATGCCTTACTTACCAGATGGTCGTCCTGTTGATATCATGCTTAATCCACTTGGTGTTCCATCTCGTATGAATATCGGACAAATCCTTGAAGTACACCTAGGTATGGCTGGTAAAAAATTAGGTGTTCATTATGCAACTCCAGTATTCGATGGTGCAACTTGGGCAGATATAATGGAAGAAATGAAAGCTGCTGGCATGGCTGAAGATGGTAAAGTTGAACTTCGTGATGGACGTACTGGAGAACCGTTTGATCATCGTATCAATGTCGGGGTAATGTATATGGTTAAACTACACCACATGGTTGATGATAAACTTCATGCTCGTGCTACTGGACCTTATTCACTTGTTACACAACAACCACTTGGTGGTAAAGCTCAATTCGGTGGTCAAAGATTTGGAGAAATGGAAGTTTGGGCCCTATATGCTTATGGTGCATCACACGTTCTACAAGAAATATTGACAGTTAAAGCCGATGATATTACTGGTCGTGTTAAAGTTTATGAATCTCTAGTTAAAGGTAAGGTTGTTGACCAAGCCGGAGTTCCTGAAAGTTTCCGTGTTCTAGTTAAAGAATTCCAAGCTTTAGGACTAGATGTTCAAGTAATAAATGATAAAGATGAAGTAGTAGAATTTAAAGACATCGAAGAAGATGAAGATGATACTGATGCCTTTAGAATCGAAGAAATAGATGTAACAACTAAAGATTTACAACCAGAAGAACCGCTTCCAGATTATGATTATATGGAAGAAGAGGAAGAAGACTTAGATGATTTAGAATTTCCAGGTATCGATAAAATAGATACTGAGGATGAAGGGGAGTAGGTGAGTTAAATGATAGATGTAAGTAAATTTAAAGGAATAAAGGTAAGTATTGCATCTCCAGAAAAGATCCGTTCTTGGTCTTATGGGGAAGTAAAGAAACCTGAAACTATCAACTATCGGACCCTAAAGCCTGAAAGAGATGGTTTATTCTGCGAAAAGATATTCGGACCAACAAAAGACTTCGAATGTAGTTGTGGAAAATACAAAAGATTAAGATATAAAAATATTATTTGTGACCGTTGTGGCGTTGAAGTTACACGTTCCAAAGTAAGAAGGGAGAGAATGGGGCACATTGAACTTGCTGCTCCTTGCTCTCACATCTGGTTCTTTAAAGGTGTTCCATCAAAAATGGGTCTTGTTCTAGATATGTCTCCAAGAGACCTAGAAGAAGTATTATACTTTGTTTCATACGTTGTAATTGACCCAGGTAAAGCACCACTTGAAGTAAAACAAACACTTTCTGATAAAGAATACCGTGCTTATTATGAAAAATACGGTAATTCATTTACTGTAGGTATGGGTGCTGAGGCTATTAAAGAATTACTTAAACGTGTCGATTTAGATAAAGAAATCGCTGACTTACGTGCAGAACTAGAAAACACTACTGGTCAAAAACGTATTCGTTTAGTAAAAAGACTTGATTGCTTAGTAGCATTCCAAGAAAGTGGCAATAAACCTGAATGGATGGTTCTAGATGTACTTCCTGTAATACCTCCAGAACTTCGTCCAATGATTCAACTTGATGGTGGAA
Organism: uncultured Bacilli bacterium; assembly: GCA_944332715.1. Taxonomy (GTDB): domain Bacteria; phylum Bacillota_I; class Bacilli_A; order RF39; family UBA660; genus Onthocola_B. Next base: position 22,758 of record CALVKN010000010.1, on the reverse strand, counting down.
GATTTGCAACAAGTGACTTAAATGATTTATATCGTCGTATTATTAATCGTAATAATCGTTTAAAGAAGTTACTAGAACTTGGAGCACCAACTATCATTGTTCAAAATGAAAAACGTATGCTTCAAGAAGCTGTTGACTCATTATTTGATAATGGTCGTCGTGGTAGAAGTATTACTGCTGCAAGTAATCGACCACTTAAGAGTTTATCTAGCATGCTTAAAGGTAAACAAGGTCGTTTCCGTCAAAACTTATTAGGAAAACGTGTTGACTATTCTGGTCGTTCTGTTATCGTTGTTGGACCAAACCTTAAGATGTATCAATGTGGTTTACCTAAAGAAATGGCTATTGAACTATTTAAACCACACGTAATTAACGGTATAGTTGAACGTGGACTTGCTCATAACATTAAGGGTGCTAAAAAATTAATTGATGCTCGTGATGAAGCAGTATGGGATATTGTTGAAGATGTAATTACAGAGTATCCTGTGCTATTAAACCGTGCTCCAACTCTACATAGACTAGGTATTCAAGCATTTGAACCAGTTTTAGTTGGTGGTAAGGCAATTCGTCTTCACCCACTTGTATGTACAGCATTTAACGCTGACTTCGATGGTGACCAAATGGCTGTTCACGTACCACTTTCTGAAGAAGCCAAAGCGGAAGCAAGAATTTTGATGCTTGGTGCTAATAACATCCTAAATCCTAAGGATGGAAAACCAATTGTTACACCTAGCCAAGACATGGTTTTAGGTAACTGTTATTTAACTATTGAATATGCAGGTCTACCTAATGAAGGACACGTATATAAAGATCCAAATGAAGCATTAATGGCTTATGAAAGAAGAGAAATCACTCTTCATACTCGTATTGCTATTCCAGTTAAATCATTTAAATATAAACTATTTACTGATGAACAAAGAGATAAATATTTAGTTACAACTGTAGGTAAGATTAAGTTTAACGAAATATTACCTGATACTTATCCATATGTTAATGAAGGAACTAAAGAAAATATCGAAGGAGTAACTCCAGATAAATATTTCTTACCAATGGGAGCTAATATTCCTGAAGAAATTGCTAAAATGGAATTAGTTCAACCATTCATTAAGAAGACATTAGGTCAACTAATTGCTCAAGTATTTAAAAGATATAAGACAACTGAAACATCAATTATGCTTGATAAATTAAAAGATTTAGGATTTAAGTATTCAACTGTTGCAGGTGTAACAGTTTCAATCGCTGATGTTGTCAGAAGTGATGATAAACATGAAATTATCGAAAGAGCAAAAGCAAAAGTAGATAAGATTAATAAACAATATCAAAGAGGTTTAATTACTGAAGAAGAAAGATATGAAAATGTAATTAACTCATGGAATAACGCAACCGATGAAATTAAAGATGAACTTGCTGAATTAAGTAAAAATAACTACGATAATCCAATTTTCATGATGATGAACAGTGGTGCTCGTGGATCTATTTCAAACTTTACTCAACTTGCAGGAATGCGTGGACTTATGGCTAAACCAGATGGTTCTACCGTTGAAATTCCAATCACTTCATCATTCATCGAAGGATTATCCGTATCTGAATTCTTCTTATCAACTCACGGTTCAAGAAAAGGTTCTGCTGATACTGCACTTCGTACTGCTGACTCAGGATATCTAACTCGTCGTTTAGTTGACGTTGCTCAAGATATCATTGTTAAAGATTACGATTGTGGTTCTGTTCAAGGACTAGTTGTATATGATTTAGTAAATGACAAAGATGGAACTATCATTGAACCACTTGCTGAACGTATTTTAGGTCGTTTTGCATCTAAGAGAATTGTTAACCCTGAAACTAAACAAGTTATTGTTGAAGCAGGTGAAATGATTACGGAAAATGCCGTTGCTAAAATTACTAAAGCAGGTATTAAAAAGGTTGAAATTAGAAGTATTCTTACATGTAAATCAAATAATGGTGTTTGTCAAAAATGTTATGGACGTAACCTTGCAACTGGTAACTTAGTTGAAAAAGGTGAAGCTGTTGGTATTATGGCTGCTCAATCAATTGGTGAACCAGGTACCCAACTTACCATGCGTACATTCCACTCTGGTGGTGTTGCCCATGGTGGAGATGCCGATATTACTCAAGGGCTACCAAGAGTTGAAGAACTATTCGAAGCTCGTATGCCAAAAGGTAAAGCAACAATTGCAGAAATTGGTGGTAAAGTTATTGGTATCGAAGAACAAAACGGAAAACACCTAATTACCATTGAAAATGAAGCAGGTGTAAGAGAACACGTAACAAACTACAACATGAAAGTTCGTGTTAGTGAAGGCGATACTGTTGAAGCAGGTGATAAACTTACTGAAGGTGTTATTTCACCAAAAGAATTACTTGCTGTAACAGACCCACTTACGGCACAAGAATATATTCTAAAAGAAGTACAAAAAGTATATAAACTTCAAGGTGTTGATATTTCCGATAAACATATCGAAATTATCGTTAAGAGAATGATTAATAAGGTTCGTATTACTGATGCTGGTGATACTGACTTTGTCGAAGGCTTAACAGTTTCTCTAAGAGAATTTACTGAAGGAAATAAACCAGTTATTTTATCTGGTGGAGTTCCTGCTAAAGGTAATCCAATTATGCTTGGTATTACAAAATCTTCTCTTGAAACAGATTCCTTCTTATCTGCTGCATCATTCCAAGAAACAACTCGTGTTTTAACCGATGCTGCAATCCATGGTAAAGTAGATCACCTACAAGGTCTAAAAGAAAACGTTATCATTGGTAAACTTATACCAGCAGGTACAGGTTATAAACAATATAGTGATATTTCAATTAAACTTGAAAAAGAAATATTAACTGATGATGCCAGCGAAGTTTTAGAAGAAAAACTTATGGATGATGCTGATATTTCTCTTGATGGATTAGATATAATGAATGATAATCTTGAAGAAGAACCTAAAGAAGAAAATGACTAAGATTGCTCCGGCAATCTTTTTTCTTGACTAAATTTATAAATGTGCTAAAATAACATACATCAAAAAGGGGGATAATATGGAAAAAGTTTATGGATTTACCAATGAAAATATAGATGCCTTTCCTGAGTTTTTTAACTTTGATAATGCTAGTGTTTTAACAGTTTTAGGAAGTGGGGATCAATATTTCTCAGCACTTTTAAATGGTGCTAAAAATGTTGATGTTTTTGATATAAACTATTTAGCATGGTATCATTTTATATTAAAATATACGGCTATAAAAGTACTATCTTATGAAGAATTTATGCAAATGTTTGTAAGTGATAACTTAGATAATTTATCTATTTATGCAAAATTGCGAAAATATCTACCGGATGAAGTAAAGTATTTTTTTGATAAACTTATAAGTTTAGGTAGAACTTTTTCATCAATTAAAATAAAAAATATTATTTTTGATAATGCAAAAATGAACAATATTCCTTATTTTAATGAAAATACTTATTATAAATTACAAAGTATATTACAAAGTAGTAATTTTCCAGCATTTTATAACTGTAATTTATTAGATATTCTAAAATTTACTAAAAAGAGTTATGATGTTGCATTACTATCTAATATATATCATTATTTAAATAATAATCCTAGCGATTATCATGATTTTTTAAGTAAAATTAATTGTCCAGAAATACTAGCATTATATACTTGGATTTTAAATGAAGAAGAAAAATGTGAGTTTTTAGGAAATGGTTTCGATATCCATCAAATACCAGGTGTATTACACGAATCTGATTATATAGTTACTTTAAGTCGAAAAAAGTAATAATATTTGCTTTTTTTCCTTTATAATAATATAATTTAATTAGGTGGTTTATTATGTATGAAAACAAAAAAATATTAATTCTGGGAGCAGCTAAAAGTGGTATAGCTGTTGCCAAACTTCTAGCAGGTAAAAATAACGATATAACATTAAGCGATATCAAAGAACTTGCTGATCAAGATAAAAAAACATTGGAAGACTTAGGAATAAAAATAATTATAACTTCTAATCAAGTAGATTTAATAAATACTTCTTATGATTTAGTTATAAAAAATCCTGCGATAATGTCAACTAGTGATATTGTTAAGAAATTAGATAATCTTGGCATACGTACAGAAAATGAAATTGAAGTCGCATATCACTTTTTACCAAATGATGTAACAATCATTGGTGTAACTGGTTCAAATGGTAAAACAACAACTACCACACTTATTTATGAATCATTAAAAAGATTGGGTAAAAGTGTAATACTCGGCGGTAATATTGGTTATCCTTTAAGTTCTGTTATAAGTGATATTAAATCTGGAGATATTCTTTTACTTGAAATAAGTGACCATCAATTATGTGATATTCATGATTTTAAAACAAATATTAGTGTTTTAACTAATATCTGTCCAACGCATTTAGATTATCATGGTTCATATGAACACTATAAAATGACTAAGAAAAAAATATTTAATCATCATACATCTAGTGATTTAGCCATAATTAATAAAAGCAATGCTGATAGCGAAGATGTAAGTAGTGATATTTTATCTAAAAAGAAATACTTTAATGATGAAGAAAATTATTATCAAGATGGTTTTATATACTTTCATAAAGAAAAATATTTAGATGTAAATAATATTCGTTTGCAAGGAACTCATAACTACGAAAACATTTTAGCAGCCTTACTAGTTTTAGAAGAATTTGGTTTAGAAAAAGATAAATTAGAAGAATTTTTATCTAGTTTCGGTGGGGTAGAACATCGCTTAGAATATGTGGCTGAAAAGTCCGGTGTAGAGTATTATAATGATTCTAAATCGACTAACCCAACTGCAACTATAACAGCCTTAAAAACATTTAAAAAACCAATTCATTTAATACTCGGAGGACTTAATCGTAATCAAGACTTTAATGAATTAAATGATTATATGGGATTTGTTAAAGAAATTTATGCTATCGGAGAAGTAACAGACAGAGTTTTTGATTATGCGAGTAATTTAAATATTCCTTGTGAAAAATGTTATAAACTAGATGATGCTATGGCCAAAATTAAGAAAAATGTTAAAAGTGGTGAAGTAGTTTTACTTTCTCCTGGAAGTTCATCCCAAGATCAATATGTGAGATTTGAAGACCGGGGAACAGAATTTAAAGAATTAATTTAGGGAGGTTTACACATGTCGGAGCAAATATATAGTACTAATAAATATAATCGTAAAAAACCAATAAAAGAATTTGATTTAAATCAAACAATGTATTCCTTAGTTACTAGTGAAGCCGCAGATGATTTAAATTTATATGCAACAGGCTTCCTAGGGTCTAATATGACTTACAAAGACCTAATAGAAGAATCTGATAAACTTGCTGCTGCTCTAAAGGCCAGTGGCATAAAAGAAAATGATGCTGTTGCCATTTGTACAACTAGTACCCCAATCGTGCAGGAATGTTTACTTGCTTTAAGTAAACTTGGGGTTAAAATGGTTTGGATTGACTTAAGATGTAAAGAAAAAGATATATTAAATTATATAAATAGTCAAAATTGTAAAGCAGCCATTGTTTTTGAAAAAGAAGATTTACTAAAAATGTTTCAAAACTTCATATCTGAAACTGATTTACAAAACGTTATAATTTCCTCACCACTAGATTATTTAAACCCAGTGATTAGAACACTTGCTAATCTAAAAAACAAAAATAGTGGTGAAAATTTAACAATTGATAATAAGAGATTTATTAAATTTAAAGACTTTTTACGCCTAGGTAAGAATACGAAAGTAGAACCATCATCTTTTGAAAAAGATAAACCATCATTAGTTGTTCAATCATCTGGAAGTACGGGTAAACCTAAACAAATAGTGCATACGGAATACAATTTTAATTCAGCAGTTCAAAAGATGGCTTACACCGATTTGCCATTTTATAAGGGAGATACCATGCATATATCAATACCACCATTTATTATTTATGGTTTAGGTAATTCTTTTTATGCTTCCCTAGCATTTACCATGAAAGCGGAATTAAATCCTTATATAAACCCTGAATCTGTATATAACGATTTAGGAAAATTTGATATAGCCCTTGCTGCTCCAGTCCATTATCGTTATCTATATGATAAACTAATTAAGTTGAAAAGTGATATAAAAGCATTAGAACAAGACCCTAATAAACATAAAGAATTAAGGCAAAAGATGCATGAATTAAAAAGAGTTTTAGAGGGTTTGAAAAGAGTCAAAGTATTTGTTTCTGGAGGAGATGAAATAAAGGCTCAAGAACTAATTGATATGCAAAATGAATTTGATAAAGTCATAGTTAATGGTTATGGTAATAATGAATGCCTTGGAGCAGTTGTAGTTTCTCCAAGATATGCTAATCGCCCTGGATCAATTGGTGTACCTATGCATGGGGTCGAAATAAAAATAATTGAACCTGATACAGGAAAGACTCTTTCTCCTAAAGAAATTGGGGATTTATATATACATAGTGATAATATGTTTGTTGAATATGTAGGAAACGAAGAAGCAACGAAAGATATTAAAGTAGCAGATGAAAGTGGTAAGAAATGGATTAAAACCGGTGACTTAGCTATGATTGATGAAGATTACTTTATTTTCCATAAAGGAAGAAGTCGAAGAGTAATAAATAAAGCATCATTTAAAATTAGTCCTGATTCAATTGAAAACTGTATCGAAGCACTACCATTTGTTAAAGAATGCGTAGTAGTAGGAGTAGATGATGAAGAGAATGTAAAAGTTCCAATGGCTTTCATTGTTTTAAAAGAGGGTATAACTTTTAGTGATGTTTTACCTACAATCAAAGAAGAATGCCTAAAAGAACTTCCTGATTATGAAGTCCCTTCCTACTTTGAAGAAATAGCAAGTATTCCTTATACTGCCAATGAAAAAAAAGATATTTTAAAACTTGAAGAAATGGGTAATACCTTAGTTAAAGAAAGAAAAGGCTTATCAAGAACTAGAACTTAGTTCTTTTTCTTTTAAAAATATTTAAAATGATATATAATTAAAATAGGATGTGATCATATGTCAGCAAGTTCGACAATATTTTTTACCATATCAGCTTTATGTTATACAATTATAACGACAACACTTTTTTTTAGTAAAGAAAAAGTAGAAAAACTAGAAAATAGAATGTTTCGCAGATTGCTTATATTAACATTACTTTCTTGTATTACTGAATTATTAATTATATTTACTAAAGATATTCCTTATCTAGGTGTATTTGTTCAAAAAATATTTTTAGTATTTATTCTAATTTGGTTATCTAGATTTATGGATTATACTTTTGCTATCACTATGTTTGATAATAATAAAAGTGATGAAGAAAATATAAAAAAATACAAAAAGTTATATAATATATTTTTACTTTTCAACCTAATATGTTCTATAGTAATAATTGCTTCTCCAATTTATTTTAATGATATTAATGGTGCCAAATATACAACTGGTCCCGCTGTAAATATTGTCTTTACAATAACAGGAATTTATATGGCTATTATGTTTATATTATTAATAACTCATTTTAAAAATGTAAAAAAGAAAAAATGTTTACCAATTATTTTATTAATTGTATTACTTGGCATAACTGCAATTATTCAAAATATTAATCCAGGAATATTACTTACTAATGCTGTTTTTGGCCTAATAGTAAATATTATGTATCACACTATCGAAAATCCTGACATAAGATTAATTACGGAACTTGAACTTGCTAAAGATTCTGCTGAAAAAGCCAACCGGGCTAAAAGTGACTTTTTATCAAGTATGTCCCATGAGATAAGAACACCACTTAATGCTATTGTTGGTCTAAGTGAAGACATGAAAACCTTTACTGATAACTTACCTAGTGAAGTAGTTGAGGATATAGTAGATATTGAAAATGCATCTTTAACATTGCAAGATATCGTAGGTAATATTTTGGATATCAATAAAATAGAAAGTGAAAAATTAGAAATAAATAATAGTGATTACAATCCCAGAGAATTAATTAACTCTATAACAAATTTAGCAAAAACTAGGTTGGGTGACAAAAACATTAAATTTAATGTAAATATTGCTGCAGATTTACCAAGCATTTTAATTGGAGATAAAAATCATATACGACAAGTAATTAGTAATCTAGTTACTAACGCTATAAAATATACCAACGAGGGATATATTAATTTAAATATTAAATGCATTAATCAAAAAAGTAAATGTTTACTAATAATTAGTGTAGAAGATACCGGTATTGGTATTAAAAAAGAAAATATCAATAAATTATTCCAAAAGTTTGAAAGATTAGATGTTGAAAAAAATACTACAATCGAAGGGACAGGATTAGGTCTTGCTATTACCAAAAAACTAGTTGATTTGATGCATGGAACAATTAATGTTCAAAGTGACTTTGGAAAAGGCTCAATATTTATGGTTCATATACCGCAAAAAATTAAAGTATTAAATGAAATAAAGGTAAGTGATTCACCAATTATAAAAAATTCCGATAATTCAGCTGAAAAAGTTAAAGGCAAAAAGGTTTTAATAGTAGATGATAATATTCTTAATATTAAAGTATTAGAAAAAGCAATTAAAGATTTAGAGTTAATAATAGATAGTGTAACTAGTGGTGCTGCTGCTATAAAAAAGGTAATTAATGAAGAATATGATTTAATATTAATGGATATAATGATGCCACAGATGAATGGTGAAGAAACTTTAAGAGAAATGCAAAATATTGGTAATTTTAAAACACCAGTTATTGCTGTTACCGCTGATGCTGTTTCAGGTGCTAAAGAAAAATATCTCCAAGAGGGATTTATCGAATATATTGCTAAACCTTTTAATAAACGCGAAATAAATGATTTAATAATTAATATCTTAACTAAGAAAGAAAAAATAAATTGGGATGAAGTAGAAGAAGTAGTAATAACAGAAAATGATGAAAAGTAGTTGAAAAATTTTTAAGAAAACAGTATAATTATAGTATATTAATAATAAGGGGCTGATAGTATGAATGGACAAAGTCCAAATAATAATCAAGTAAATCAAGGGGGAACACCAGGAACTGAAGGGATTTCTGCAAGTGTTTTAGGTAGTGTTACGCAACCTACAACCAATGTAGGACAAACGACTCAACCAGTAACACCTCAAACAAGTGTTACACCAACCCCAGCAACACCTGCCTCACCTGTAAATCCAACAATTCAAGAAGGACCTACTGTTGCACCTGTGCAAACACCTAATCCAAGTCCGGTAACTCCTACTGTAAATACAAATGTTTCGCCAGCAGCACCGGTACAACCAACTACACCAGTGCAAGCACCAGTAACACCAGAAAGTAGTCCAACAACTTTGGAACAACCTGTAACTCAAGAACCAGTTGCTCAACCTATACCAGGTACATCAGCAACACCATATACAGCAGCTACAAGTTTAACTGGTAATACTGTTGGTGTAGGAACTCCAAATGTAGGACAAGATAATTTGAATGCTAATGGTTTTGTTGAACCAAATAAAGTTCAAAATATAGGTCAAGTTCCTCCATCAAATACACCAACCAATAATAAAACCAATAAAAAAGGGATGAATAAAACTCTATTTATAGTTTTAATAATTGTAGCAATTGTTGCTGTAGCTTTCGGCGTATATTACTTTTTAAGTATTAGTAGCAAAGCAACAGTAAATCTAAAAGAAGTTAATATTGGTGTAGGAGATGTAGTATCTGATAATATAAATGATTATGCAACCATTTCAGGAGATGCTAGTAGTTGTGCATTAAATACTAGAAATATTAATGCTCAAGCAATTGGAACTTATTCATTTACTATAACTTGTGATGGCGAAGTTTATGAAGGTACTGCTAATGTAGTAGATATGATTGCACCAGTTGTCACTTTAAATAGTGCTGTATATAAGGCTATAAACAGTACAGTTACTGTTGATGAATTTGTTGAATCTTGTACAGATCCATCAAATTGTACAACTTCGTTTACTAATGAAGCAACAGTAACAAATTACTTATCTACTGCTGGAGGTCCATATTCAGTTGAAATAACAGCAACAGATGATTCTGGTAACGAAACAATCTATACATCTAACTTATATGTAACACCATATCCAATTAGATTATTTAAAGATTGTGAATCCCCAAGTAGTGAAGTATCTGGTTACCAAGCAACTAAAACAACTAGAGATTATTTACCAATTGGTTATGATGCTAATAACGTTTATTCATATTTAGGGGTTTCTCAAAGAATTTATACTTATGTATTTACTGATACCGAAGAATATTCATCAGTAATTGGAGAAAAACCTCAAACATTAACATTTGATGGTATAACTGGTCAAGCTGCTTATGATGATGACAATCAAACTATTACAATCTATACTGACTTAAGTGTTGATACATTAAATAGTGAAGCTGGTGGGGCATTTCCAACAACAGTTGTCGAAATAAATAGTTATTATACTAACTTAGGCTATACATGTAGTAATGATGTAATTACTAATAATTAATATCCACGAGAATGTTAAAAGATGGATTATCTATTTTTTAACATCCTCTTTTTTTTGTCTTTATGTAGAATTCTACATAATTGTCTTATAGGAAATTGCCTTAATTAATAAAAAACAATTGACACACATACATTTGTTTGGTACAATTGGTTTATCAACTAAAGGAGGTGAAGAAAATATAGTTGAGATACTTAATTGCCTAAGTAATAATTGTTAACTAGATAAAAAAATTTATAAACAAACGAACAAAATTAGTAGGGTGGCGACCATCCGAAGTTGGTCTATGGAGGGCTCAAAGAGTCCAGTGAAGTAGAAATACCTTGTAGTGATGCAAGGCGCCAAACTTTTTTGGCTTTTGTTCAAGGTTGTTCTTGACTCCAACCTTTATTTTTGTTACTATGTATATATAAATAGTAGAGGAGTATATTTAAATGAAAAAAAAGAAAAATAGGGCTGGTTTTACGTTGACTGAACTTCTAGTTACATTGGGAATACTTGCATTAATTACAGGCATTGGCTTGTTAGTTACTGTAAATGTAAGAGATAACATTTTAGAAAAACAATATCAAAATGTTAAAAAAGAAATTGAAATTGCTGCCGAAGAATATGCAAATAATACTTCGATTATCACAGTTTCAGTTGCTAAGTTGATTGAAGAAGGTTATCTATTACCTGATGATGAAACGGATATTTATAATCCAATAAATCATGAAAGTTTAAATTGTAAGATTGTTGAAACTACAATTGAAGATGGAAATTACGTTTCTACATTAACTGAAAATGGTACATATGATAGTGAAACAAATACTTGTAGTGATTATGAAGTAAAAATTGATTCATTAATCGATGTAGCATGCTATTCTGAGACTAATGATCCAGATGAATTAGCAAAATGCGAAAAATCATTAGAAAAGACAGAAAATGCTTGGTATAGTGGTAGCGTAATATTAACTGCCAAAGGTGTAGAAGGAAAAGAAATAGAATCTTATCGTTGGTCAAGTTTAGTAGGGGATTCAAGTTCTGAAAGTAGTATGGTTGTAACAACATCTTCCGTAAAAACAACCGTCTATACTTTATCGGTTACTTATACTGATGGTACAATTGCTGAAGGCAGATTACAAGTACAAATTGATAACGAAGCTCCAACTATATTAAATATTAATAAAAATGAAGAATGGACCAATGTTGCTAAAGATGTAGTAATTGATGCAACTGATGGTAGTTTCTCTGGACTTGATAGTTATAGAGTAGTAAGTGCTGATAATTCATATGATAGTGGTTATCAAGAAAGTAATACTTTTTCATTAGAAATTGGTACATATTATGCGTATGCTCAAGATAAATCTGGTAATATTAGTGAACCGGTAGAATTTATTGTAGATAGAATCGATAAGACTAAACCAGTAGCTCAAATGACTGGGGATGGTTATTTTGAAACAGAATCATCAACAATGGGTATAACATATTATAGTGAATTAACTAGAAAAATAACATTTGTTGATAAAGAAAGTATGATGGATAAAATTAAATATTGTTATACTGATGAAGAAGAATGCACTCCAACAAGTGAAGAAAATATCGAATATGGATCTACTAGTACAGCATTACTTTCCTATCCAGCAGCGAAGAATGCTCAAAGAGTTTGTGTTGTGGGTATTGATGTAGCAGGAAATGAATCAGATGTTTATTGTGATGATACTTTCCTAGTAGATACAACTAAACCAATCGATGTAAATGCAGAAAATAAAAATAATTCAAGTATCATAAATATATCTGCAAATGACCCAGAAAGTGGAATAAATAAGTATGTATGTAGATTTGGTACAAGTTCAAACAATTTAAATAACAGTGTTACTGTTACAACTAGTGACACATCTGCAACTTGTAATTTAGGTTCATTAACTAGTCAAAAAAATTATTTTGTTCAAGTTGATGCGTATAATAATGCTAATCTAGTATCTTCGTCAGACATTATAAGCTTTAAAGCTGTTGTTACTGTTGAAGATGCATTTACTAACACTTGTGGTAATGGTGAATATTGTAGCAAGGGCCTTTATGTAAATTATAATAATTATTTATTTATCCTTTATCGTGAGACTTCTCAAGGATATAAAGCAGTATACAACAGTAGTATGGGACCATTCAATTTCTTGCAAAGTAGTTGCTGTAATAATGGAAACTGTACATACGGTGGAGCAAGATATATCAATGGAGAATTAAGTAGATATTTAAATGGAACATTTATCAATAATTTACCTTATTATACAACTAAGTTAAGTAGAGCAACATGGTACACAGGGCCAAAAACATCAGTAACATCTCGTAGTGATACTGCATATGTCGGGCTAATGGATTACAATGAATATTTAGCAACTAGATCATATTCATTCCTATATAGTGGTGCTAATAATGTAGAACATTGGCTACTAAACCCAGCAACAACTAGTTCATATGTAAATAATGTTACTATAAGATATTCTAATGGACAATTTTATGAAAGTTCACAAGTTGTTAATACTGGAGCAAGTGCAAGACCAGTAATAGTTTTAAAGGGAAATGTTGAATTTACTAGTGGTGATGGAACAATTAATAATCCATACCGTGTACTATAGGTGATATTATGAAAAATAAAAGAAATTTAATCGTAATTGGAATTGCTTTAATATTGGTAATAATAATTACTATTGTAATCATTGTCGTTAAAGATGCTAAAAGAGAAGAATTAGTTAAACAAACTAATGAAGAATTATCTTATTTATTTACTAATGAACCACTAAAAGCTGAAGATGATGTTTATAGTCTTCAAGCCAAAACTGATAACTTAATTAATGAAGCTATGAATGATTCTAAATATACTTTAGATGATCCATATATTTTAGAAAATCCCTATTATATATCTCCTCTAACGGCAATCATAGTATTTCAAACAGATAAGGAAGTAGAAGCAACTCTTACAGTGGATGGTAAAGAATATTCTTTTGAAAAAACTAAAAAACATGCCATCCCTGTATATGGGCTTGTAGCAGGAGTTGTAAATACAATAACTATTGATTGTGATGGTAAAACTAAATCTATTGATTTAGATATGACTGATGTAGTAGATGATCTTAATTTAGATGTTCAAACTGGTTTATCCGCTGACCTTGGAGATGACATATATATTATAACTACTCCAGGGGATGAAGGTATGTTTGGATTTAATACTGATGGAAAGTTAGTATGGCGTCTTACTGAAACATTTAGTTTAGCAATAACAAAGTTAGATAATGGGCACCTTTTACTGGGAGACAGTAACTATATTAGTATAAGTTTTTCTCGTAAAGGTTTAGTAGAAATTGATTATCTTGGTAAAATTTATAACGTATACGATATAGATGGGGGATATCACCATGATGCTATAACCCTTGCTAATGGTAATATATTGCTTGGTTCAAGTAAAATTAATAGTGGTACATATAATGACTATATAATTGAAATAGATCCTAATACTGGAAAAGTCGTTAAAGATTGGGATCTATCTCAAATCGTTGATAACATAAGTGAAGACTTTGTTGAAAGCCTCAATAATCCAAGCTGGGCATTTAATAATAGTATCTATTATGATGAAGATACTAACTCTCTAATTCTTTCCCTAAGAGGAAGAAATTCCATTATCAGTATTGGTTACGAGGATAGTGAGTTAAATTGGATTTTCGGAGATCCTAAATATTGGAACAATGATTTTTCTAAATACTTTGTAACATTAGATAGTGGTGATTATCCTCTTGGAAGTCATACCGCTGCAATAAATAGTGATGGTAACCTAGTATTATTTAACAATAACATGGATTCATCTAGTGAAGAAGATTCAGCATGTGCTCCATATATAAATTCCAAATCTAGCGGAGAAATTTATAAAATTGATGGTAGTAAAGCAACTCTAGTTAGTGAATTTAATGATAACAATTCTTTCTTTAGTTATGCTGTATCCAATTATAATGAGCTTAATAATGGTAATTACTTATTATTCTCAGCATGGCAATTTGCCCCAGGATCAATGACTACAAGTAGTGATTGTACTTTAAATCAAATTAGTGAAAATTTATCATCGACTATTTACGAATTAGATAAAAATAATAATATACTATTTAAAGCAACAATGAACTTTGGTTCATATAGAGCTACCAAGTTGAGTTTATATGAAGAAACTAATCCTAATTTTAATCCAGTAACGGTAAATTATTATAATACTTTAGATGAAACAATGTATGATACGATAGAAACTAGTGATATTGTTGATAAATTAAAAAATGCTCCAAGTGAAAACTTTTCATTAGAAATAACTGAAAATCTTTTAACTATTAATGCTGCATTTCAAAATTATGAACAAGTATATGTTTTATTTGTAAGTGAAAGCGGTAATAACACATATCGTTATTTGGTTAAAACTTCTGGATATTATTTACAACCAGTAGTTAATACTCGTGGTCTTGAAGGTGTATACGCGATATTCTTAGTTATAAATGATGAATACTATAACTTAGATGTTACTTACGAGTTTTAAAAAATAAGCCATTTAAGATGTCGAAAGACATCTTTTTCTTGTGTAAATTTATTCTACGTGATAAAATTTTATTAGGATGGTAAAATTTATGAAAACAAGAAAAATTATTATGTGTATCATTGCTGTAATTTTAGTAATTGCTATTATGTTTTTATTTGTAAATGTTTTTGCTTTTGAAGATGATCCTGTAGAAAATACTCCGACAGCTACTACTCCAGAAGTTACCGAAGATTTAATTAACCAACTTTATAGTTATATTCCTGAAAATGAAATGGGTCTTCATACTATGTATACTGGTTATTATAATACGATAAATAATATAAGTAACGATATCATCTTAAGTATGATTTATGAATATTTATTAGAGTTTGATGAATTTTCCCTAGAAGCTACATCCTTAGATGAATTAACAATTAATAATGTTTTACTAAGTAATGATAATATAAATGATTTAAACCCTTTATATAAAATAAGTGTTGATGTTGTAAATGAAACTTTTCCAAAAATATTTGGAGAAAGCCAAACATTTAAAATAGCAAACTTCCGTTATAACTACAATACTTTAGGAAGATTAGATAGTACTAATTCATACTTTTATATATTTAATAATACACCACTTGAAACTAATAAAAATGATATTGTATTTCGAGGTATAACTAAATATGCTGTAACAAATAATAATGAAACAATTGAAATATATGATTACTATTTAAAATGTGATTTAAACACTAATAATTGTTATAATGATGAAGAAAAAAAATTATTGAATAATAATATAAAATATACTGATAATTTTGATATCAATAATTATTTAGATAAAACGGTTACATATAAACACACTTATAAGTTTGAACATGATTACTATTATTGGTTTTCATCAGATTTAGCTTAATATCTATCGGGGGAAATATGGTTACAATTTATGATTTAGCAAATTTAGTATTAAATGACATATTAACTATTTACTGTAATAGCAATGATGATTTTTCGGAAGTAATAAAGTATTTAAATGGCACTTCTACTAAGTTTGATAACATTTTTGATTCTTATGGCGCATTTTCTAAAGAGGACAAAGATACAATAAAAAAAGTAATAATGCTTAATATATTTAGTTATGCTTACTTAGTTAATTTATATAATGTTAGAATTGATTTAGATAGTGAAAATAGCGAAAAATATTTAAATATTTTAGAATCTTTAAATCCTCAGGAAATAATAGATATGTTTTCGTGCTTCAGTCCTGAAATTAAAATTTTTTTTGAAGATGCTTCAGGATATCTATCGAATACTTATATTTTTAAATATTGTTGTTGGCAAAACCTATTTGCTGAAGGGAAAAAATATCTATTATTTAAAATGAATCCCTTTGCCATGTTAGAACAAAATGACCTAGATTTAGGGGATGGATTCGTTGAAACAGAAGTAAATATCCAAACTTTTGATGATTTATATGAAAAAGCATTAGAAAATGCTGCACTAGATCCTGAACTAGGGGAAGAAAATGATCCTGATGAGTTTGATGCATTAGTCATTGAACATTTTATTGAGTTAATAAATAATCATTTTTCTTTTGATAAAGAAAAAATAGAAGCATTTTTTGCAACTATATTCAGTAATATTTATGAAAATATAACCTTAAATATTAAGATAAATAAGAAACAAAGAAAAAAATATAGTTCATTAATTTCTAAATTCGAAGAGTATTCAATCGATGATTTAATAAAATTATTTGAAAATAATTATGGTTTTGCTATCGATGTAATTGATATATTTTTAACTTATAATAGTTATTTAGAAAAAGGGGAACTAATTAATAGAAGAATAGACTTCCTAAAAAGGGGTAACATTAAAATGTTGGCTTCATTAAATCCTTTTTATGAAGAAGATAAAATAGTATTAAAAAGACACAAAGAAAAAGGCTCAAAATAGAGCCTTATTTGTTTATTAAAACTGCATGAATTACATACCTGTTATCTTCATCAGCGCAAGTAGATAGTGTAAGTATTTTATCATCTCCATTTAATGTAACATCAAAGTTGTATATACTTCTATCCTTTAACATATTATAAAATTCTAATCTACTTGTATCATCCGCAAAGATGGTTTGCATATAATCAGTAGTAACTGATATCTTATATATTGAAAATATTTGATAATCTAAACTATCATATAATGTTTCTAGACTAATTATTTGATTACTAGGATCAGTATACCAACTATATCTTAAAGCATTTTGGAGTGTTCCAAACATAACACCACTACTATATCTATTGTGAGCATAAATAATCAAATTATCACTAATTAATTCAGTATTATTTCGATAATCCATAAATACCCATCCATTGTAATCATCTTCCATATAAAAGTTATGATTTAAGTAATATTCATTATTATTACTTTTAACAACAGGGTAATCGATATTAGTATTATTTACTTTTAACCAAGCAACTGTATCAGGGTTTTCTTGGATTAATGCAGCAATTTTTTCGTTAACTGCTTTTCTTTCATCTTCCCCCTTATTTTCATTTAATTCTTCAAGTATTTTCTCCGAATCACTTATTTCTATTACCTGAGTAATTTTTTCCCTAATTTCTTCGACATTCTTCATCGATTTATAATTATCATAAAATACATAACCAAAGGTAAAAACTACTATTAATAAAATAAGATAACTACACATTTTAAGTAAATTAACGTTAGCTTGTTTAAATAAATTATCTCTTAAGTAATCATTACTATAATCAAGTTTAAAAACAATTTTTAATTTTTTGCTTTTTCTTTTATTAAATTTTCTTAAATATTCTGCTACTTCTTCGTTATTAATATTTTCATGAATTACTATCTTAATATTTTTTTTGCTATTTTTCTTTAAAGTATTTATTAAAAATTCTAAATCATTTTTATTAACAGTATTAACATTTATTGTCTTTAAATATTTATTTATCTTACAAAATGCTTCAAAATCTTGTTCATCTTGCTCATTCATAGGGAATTCAATTTTTAAAGTCATCTTATAAAATAGGGAAGAAAACTGATTCAAATCATTTTCTATCATAAAATTTGATAAGAAAAGGATTTCACTTCTTGTTTCAACTAAAATATTATATTTATCTAAGTATTCAATCATAAATGGTTGTAAAGCATAACAATTAACATTTTTAATATAAGATTGCATTATTGCTTCACACATTGCAAACGTCAGGGGAGTATCGTCATTAATAATTAAAGTGGTGATACTTTTAACATTTTTAAGTAACTTTAAAAACATTAATGTAAAGTCGTTATTTTCTATAATTATGGTATTGGCATTATATGTTTTAGTTATTTCGTTTAAAAATGCTGAAACAATCTTAGGGTTATCCAATATATATTCATCTGAAAAAACAAGTTCATTACAACTTATTACATTAGTATTTATTATATTTTTATATTCAGTAGATAACTTTTTTCTTTCCTTTATAACTAAGGCATTATCTTTGATTTTTATTAGTAATTTCTTCATATGCTCACCATTTACTACTTTAATATGATAACACAAATTTACATATTTTAATATAATTTTTAAAAAAATATGTTGTTTT
This sequence comes from uncultured Bacilli bacterium, assembly GCA_944332715.1. Taxonomy (GTDB): domain Bacteria; phylum Bacillota_I; class Bacilli_A; order RF39; family UBA660; genus Onthocola_B. The sequence continues at coordinate 4,141 of CALVKN010000010.1, read as the reverse complement.
TTGTATTTTTATGATATAATTTAGACATAATAAAGATAGGAGAGATGTGTGTGAAAAAATTATTGAGCGTTTTAGTTATAGGTGTAGTGGCAATCGCTTTGCCAATGAGTGCTAAAGCATTAGATTTAAGTTTTAATTGTGAAAAAAGTTGCCGTAATGAAGAAACCGGTGTATGTGAACAAAGATGTGATTTGTCATTAACTAATGTTTCTGAAGGTGATAATTTAAGTGCAGTAAACCCAACATTTACCATAACTGGTGATGCTGATAAAGTAACTTTAGGAAGTCTTACTGCTGCTAATGAAAATGTTTTAGCTGAAGCATCAAGAACTGGTGATGTAATAAATATGAATTTCACCATATTAAGTAATACTTCAACTAACGGAACTGTTGAATTAGGAACATTAGTATTACAACTTGAAGATAACGCAGTTGATTGTAGTGGACATTTTTCACTAAATGATGTTACTTATGAAGTTGAAGTTGATACAACTACTGAAGTTGAAACTGGTGCTACACTACCAATTGCTATTCTTGCTTGTGGTGTTGCTGCTGGTGCTGTGATCTACATCGTAACTAAAAAGAACAAAAAACTATATAAAATTTAGAAAATAGCGTATTTTTTACAATCTTAGGTTCCTAAGATTGTTTTTTTGTGGTACAATAACTGCAGGTGATTAATTATGCGTGAGTTTACAGAACAAGAACTAGTTAGAAGAAATAAACTAGATAGTATTAGAAATTTAGGAATTGACCCATTTGGTCATAAGTATGAAGTTACAGACTTTTCATTAGATATCAAAGATAAATATAAAGGTAAATCTCATGAAGAATTAGAAGCATTACATAAAACAGTTAGTGTAGCGGGCCGTATTATGTTTATAAGAAAAATGGGTAAAGCAAGTTTCTTTTCCCTAAAAGATAAATTAGGTAATATTCAAATATATATATCTATAAATGATGTTGGCGAAGAAACTTATAACTTATTTAAAAGCGCTGATATCGGAGATATCGTAGGTATCAAAGGTACAGTTATGGTTACGCAAACTGGAGAAATAACTATTAAATGTCAAGAATATACGCATTTAGTTAAATCTTTAAGACCACTTCCTGAAAAGTATCATGGTTTAAGTGATGTCGAAGAAAGATTTAGAAGACGTTATGTTGACCTTATTATGAATGATGATGCTCGTCGTGTTGCTTTTGCTCGTCCTAAAATCATTCGTTCTATCCAACATTACTTAGATAATCTAGGTTATGTGGAAGTTGAAACCCCAATTCTTGGTACCATTTTAGGTGGTGCTGCAGCAAGACCATTTATAACCCATCACAATGCTCAAAACATTGATATGTACCTACGTATTGCAACAGAGCTTCCTCTAAAGCGTTTATTAGTAGGTGGTATGGATGCGGTTTATGAAATAGGACGTATTTTTAGAAATGAAGGAATGGATCGTAAACATAATCCTGAATTTACAACTATCGAATTATATAAAGCATTTAGTGATCTAGAAGGCATGATGGATATAACTGAAGGAATTATTAGTACTTGTGCTATGGAATTAAATGGTACTTATGAAGTTTACTTTCTTGGACATCATATAAGTCTTGCTCCTGGCTTTAGAAGAGCTCACATGGTTGATTTAATTAAAGAAAAAACTGGCATTGATTTCTTTCAAAATATGAGTTTTGAAGATGCTAAAAAACTAGCCGAAGAACATCATATTGAAGTAGAAGATCATTTTGGTTACGGTCATATAGTTAATGCTTTCTTTGAAAAATACGTCGAAGATACAATCATTGAACCGACATTTGTCTTTGGTCATCCAATTGAAATTAGTCCGCTTGCTAAGAAAGATCCGAAAGACCCAAGATTTACTCAAAGATTTGAACTTTTCATTATTGGCTCTGAATATGCTAATGCTTTCACAGAACTAAATGACCCAATTGACCAATATGAAAGATTTGAGTCGCAACTTAAAGAAAAAGACTTAGGTAATGAAGAAGCCAATGAAATGGATATCGATTTTGTTGAAGCCCTAGAATATGGTATGCCTCCTGCTGGTGGTATGGGTATGGGTATTGATAGACTTGTTATGCTTCTTACTGGTAGTGAAACAATCCGTGAAGTAATACTATTCCCAACAATGAAACCTTTAAATAATTCAAATACTCCTAAAAATGAAGTAAAAAAAGAAACAAAGATAGTAGACTTTTCTAAAGTAAAAATTGAACCCCTTTTTGAAGAATTCGTAGATTTTGAAACATTTTCAAAATCTGACTTCCGGGCTGTAAAGATTGAAGCTTGTGAAGCCGTACCAAAATCTAAAAAACTTTTAAAATTTACTTTAAATGATGGAACTGATAAAAAAAGAACTATTCTAAGTGGTATTCATGAATATTATGAACCCGAAGAATTAGTTGGTAAAACTGCTATTGCTATAGTAAATTTACCAGCAAGAAAAATGATGGGTATTGCATCTGAAGGAATGCTTATCTCAGCAGTTCATGAAGAAGATGGCCATGAAGCATTAAATCTTTTGATTGTTGATGATGGTATCCCAGCAGGAGCAAAACTATACTAATATGGAAGAAATAAAAAATTATCAAAGACAAGAATTATTTGATAAATATCATAGTTGTGATAATCCATTTATCATTTGTACTGTTAAAGTGGATGTAACTGAGATAGTAAAATTTTGTCAAGTAAAAAGAAACTTTTATGCAACATTCAGTTATATAATTACTAAAACTATAAATGAAATTGAAGAATTTAAGTATCGCTATAAAGATGGTAAAATATATTACTGTGATGTAATAAATACTGGTTTTACTGAAAAACGTAATAACGAAATAGGTTATTTTACAGTACCATTTGTTGATAATATCGATGATTATTTAAAAAATTATAGTGATATTCATAAAAAATTTTTAGAAAGTAATAATCTAATTGAAGGTGGTTTAAATGAAGCATGGGTATCATGTGTTCCTTGGTTTTCATTTGATAGTCTTATACCACCATTTAAAAAAGATGTTACTATTCCTCAGTTTATTTGGGATAAATATGAAAACTTAGATGGTAAGTATTATCTTAACTTAATGATTATGACACATCACGGATTTACTGATGGTTATCATGTAGGAAAATTTATTGAATTATTAAATTACTATATTAATAATATTTGTTAAATTTGCATATTAGTGATATAATATTCCCTCAAGTAATGGGGGAATTTTTTATGTTAACTAAAGAAGATTATATGATTATAGAAGTCCTTATCTCTTTAGCAGATGATATATATGAATCAACTGTGGATTTATATCTTTTAGAAATAGCTAATGAAAAAAATACAGAAGAATATTCTAAAAAAATAAAAAGTATTAAAGATAATAATGCAACATTCAATTATTATCTTTCTAAATTGGGAGTGGATTATAAGAAAATAATTGGCACATATAATTATTTGTTATCATTAAATAGATTTGCTAATTTAAGAATTGCTAGTTCTTCTTTTAATATAGCCTTTAGTACTAACTTAGATGACAAAAATTCGATGGTTTTTGCTTTTTTAAAAAATCGTCTTTATCAAAAGGCTATAGCAAATCCTGACTATCTAATGAAAATATGTGCTAAAGATTTGGGAGAAATTGAAGATGAAGAATTTAAAAAAGCTACGGAAAAAAATTTATTATTTCGCTATAAATATACTTTAAGAATTATTGAAGATATATACATGTTATTTTTAACTATTTTAAATAATTCTCAAAATAAAACTAATAATAAAGAAATTATCGAAAAGTTAACTAAATTAAAATATAGTTATTCTTTATTACTTCCATATATTCAAGACTATTTTGTTAATAAATCTTATGAGGTTGATGCTGAACCTTTTATAACCCATCATTGTATTGCTGATTTATTTCACATGGACGAAAAAGAATTTTATGATATCGAAAACTCAAATATATTAACGATTATTAAAGGACATTTGGAATTTATAAAATATCTTAATGATGATGCTATAATTGATTATCATAATTTAAGTATAGCAATTAATGTTGAGGCAATTATTAGAGCTTGTTTAGTTATTGCAGATGATGAAACTAGATCTGCAGTGGAAGATATTTTAAAAGAAATGTG
>CALVKN010000009.1 GCA_944332715.1 uncultured Bacilli bacterium | reverse complement strand
TTCAAAAAATTAAATTTTGATTATTATCCAGCTTTAAGAAATGGTAAGTTTGTAGGTGAACTTGTTTCAGTAAATAAGAAAAATGGTACTGAAACTTATGAACTTAAGTTACCAAGCGATAAGATGTTTGCTCAAATCCATGGTGATGTTAAGTTAATTTATACAGTTCATAAGAAGGATGAAGTAGTAGTTCTTGAAACTATTACACCAGAAAATATCTTGTTAGAAGGACATAGATCAGAACTTACAACTTATAAAGGTATTATGATATCTAAAGCAAATGCTTCTAAAGACATGTTTAAAATTGATTTATTAAATATGTTACAAGATAAATAATTTGTTAGTGATTCAAGGTTTAAGGGGGTTCCTTGAATCTTTTATTTTGGGCTGCTCTACCAACTGAGCAATTTTGTGTAAAAAACATAAAAATTTGCTTGCAACAACTGGCTTATTGTGATATTATTATCTTGCATGGACCTCTAGCTCAGTTGGTTAGAGCATCCGGCTCATAACCGGGCGGTCGAAGGTTCGAGTCCTTCGAGGTCCACCATTTTTATTAATTTTTGCGAGTATGGCGGAATTGGTAGACGCGATAGACTTAGGATCTATTGGATTATTCTGTGGGGGTTCAAGTCCCTTTACTCGCACCAATTTTTAGAAGTTAAGAGGTTTCGCTTTGAAACTTCTTTTTTGTTGCTTAAAAGGGACTTGAACACTTGCTAAGTCAATCGCATCTATAAAAACAAGTTTTTGGTGAATCTTCGACCACCCGGTTATGATACATGTAATTTAATATTTAGTAATAATAAATATATTCATGTAAAAAGGTTAATCCCTATTTAGAAATTAACCTTTATCTTTGTATATCTAACTTATTTGTAAATCTGTAGATATTTGTAACGAATAAATGTTTGCTATTTTAGAAAAATTATGTTATCCTATAGTTAGGGTGGTAATATGCTATATTTAAAAAGTTTTGAATTGCCTGATAGAGATACCGAAGAAAATGTTTTGATGTTTGACAATAGAACATATATAAATGGAATATATCCATATAATATATTTCCAAATAAAGAGTTAAAGGTAATTAATTTTGCTCCGATTACGATATTTTATGGTGGTAATGGTAGTGGTAAATCAACGATTTTAAATATTATTGCTGAGAGTATTGGCGCATCACGCAATAATCCATTTGCTAAGGGGGAGAGGTTTGATTCATATTTAAGACTGTGTAAATATGAAATGACTAATAATATTCCTTATGAAATTAAAGCAATAAGTAGTGAAGATATATTTGATTATTTACTTAATGTAAGAAGAATCAATCATGGACTTTATAACAGAAGAAGTGAAGTAACTAAGGAATATGTAAGCAGTAAGTACCGACCTGCTAGAGACATTAAAGATTATCAAGAAATGGTAGATGCTGTTGATGCTAGGAAAATGACAATGTCAAAGTTTGTTCGAAGTAGAATAATTGCTAAAGATATTCAAGAACAATCTAATGGGGAATCCGCTTTAATGTATTTTTCTTCCTATATAACCGATAATGGCTTATTTATTTTAGATGAACCAGAAAATAGTATGTCTGCTAGTATGCAATTAAAACTTGCTAGGTTTATTGAGGATTCTGCTAGATTTTTTGGTTCTCAATTCATTATTGCAACTCATTCACCATTTTTACTTAGTATTAAAGATGCGGTTATTTATGATTTAGACAGTACACCGTGTGTTACAAAAAGTTGGACAGAGTTAGAAAATATGCAAGTATATTATGAGTTTTTTAAGAATAATAAGTCAGATTTTGAAAAAAATATGTAACTTCACAGAATTTTCACTATTTTGCCTGTGAAAAATTTGCAAAAATGTCATGTCTTGTTAAAACCAAAAATTAGTGAAAATGTCAGTGAAATTAAGAACTAAAAAAATATTAAAAATTAGTGAAAATGTCAGTGGTTTGTTATAATACTTCCTCGTATTCAAAGAGGAGGTATTTTAATGTTAAAAGAATACGAGAAAAATAAATATGAAATTATTTCAAGCTTAGTATCGAAAAAAATTACAATAAAAGAATCGATGCAACTATTAAATCTAACAGAAAGGCAGGTGTATAGATTAAAGAAAATTTTTAAAGAACAAGGCGAAGAAGGATTTATTCATGGTAATCATGGTAAACATAGTTTAAATAAAAAAAATGACAAATTAATTAAGGAGTTAGAAGAATTATATCTTACAGAATTCTATGATTTTAATTTTAAACATTTTTATGAAGACTTTGTTTTTGGTAAATATGATATATCATACGATACTATGTTAAAGACATTTACAAGAGATGATATTATATCGCCCATTGCAAACAAAAAAACACTAAAAGCATATAAAGAAGCTATTAAAGATATACAATCAAATAAAGAAGATAATCTATCAAGTAAAAAGGTCGATTTATATCAATCGAGAATAATATCTTATGAAAAAGCACATACTAGAAGATCAAGCAATTTGTATGTTTTTGGTCAAGAAGTTCAAATGGATGCGTGTGAAAAAATATGGTTTGGCGATATCGTATCATACTTACATCTCGCTGTTGATAAAGCAACTAAGAAAGTTTTATTTGGATGGTTTGAATTTGAAGAAATAACTAGAGGCTATTATGTTTTATTATTTCATATCATAATTAATTATGGAATACCAGCTAAAATAAAAGCGGATAATCGTAGCACATTCATTGCTAATAATGTAAAAGAAGTAGATAGAAAGAAGTTTTTAACTCAATTTGGTAAAGTATGTGAAAAATTAAATATTACATTAGTAACTACAAGTGTTCCAACTGCTAAGGCACATGTTGAAAGAGAAAATGAAACGTTTAAAAACAGATTAATTGCTGAACTAAGGCATGAAGGAATTACTGACATTGATAAAGCTAATGATTATTTAAATAATGTTTTTATTCCAAAAATGAACAAAAGATTTTCTTATGCAATAGATAAAAACAAATCATTGATGAAGAAAAACACATATACGGAAGAAGAACTAAAATTAATTATCTCTGAAAAAAAAGATAAAATAATAGATAACGCATCATGTATAAGTAATAATTATAAATATTATATACCTGTCAATCCCGAAACCGGAGAAGTAACTTGCTTTTCTAAAGGAACTAAGTGTATTATGATAATTAATTATGATGGAGAATTTTGGTGTGAAATAGAAAATCATTACTATCAGTTAACTGAAATAGAAAATCGAGACTCTGTTATGAAAAAAGAAAGTGAAATCGAAACAGAAAAAAAAGAACATCATAAATATGTTCCTCCGATGAATCATCCTTGGAGGCAAAATATGATGCTCAAAAAATATAAATAATTGGGGCTTTGCCCCAAACCCCAGGGTTTATCGCTCTGGGCTTCCAAAAAAAGAAATATATCTTTTTTGTATAGCATTACTTGATTGCTCAGGTTGCTCCCCAGCATTGCCTTATCTCCCCAAGTAATAATAAATATTATAAAATATAATTAAGAAATGTCAACATGACATTTTTGCTCATTTTTGACTAATTTCATAAAAATTGGTACTGACATTTTCGCTAATTTTTGGGTTTAATAAAGCATGACATTTTTACTCATTATTCACACTTCACAGAATTTTCACTATTTTGCCATTTCTTTTTTCTATTTTTTGTGTTATTATGTTTACGGAGGACGAGGTTAAATGTTTTTTTGTTTATTGATCATTAACTCTTTTACAAACCTTTCTATAATATAAATTATAGTCTTATAGTTCCTACAATATTAAAGTATTAAAGTTTTCTTTTAAATATAAACAATATAAATTTAAAATACTGCTGTTAGTACCGACTCCTCCAGATAGAAGATTATCTTCTATCTTTTTTCTTTTTATGATAAAATGAAATTGTGGAAGTGGTTTTCTTGGAAAAAGATAAATTGATTATGAAATTAAAAAACGATTCTAGTTCTTTTTGGCAAGAATTTAACAATTTGCCGGAGAATTTTAAAATTGAACTAGATTATTTGCAAGTAATATATGCTTCTAGGGTAAATATACCTAAAGAATGTGGTGCTAAATATCAAAGTATAATTAAAAAAATAGATTCTTTAATTCAATGTAAGGATATTTCTGTTGATGAGAAAAGAGAATTAATTGTAAAATCTTTGAACGGGGAGAGAAATCCTTATAACTTTTTAAATATAAAAAGTCGTAATCATTATTTATTTGTCCTTAATTTTGGAGATATTCCTAAGGAACTTTGTTCTTTTGTTAATAGATTATCAATGGACATATTAAATTATATGAATTCTAAACATTTAAGAATATTTGTGGGTATTTTAATGGAAAAAGGATTTGATTATGTTGATTCGGTTAAGTTAGCTTTTCAAGTTTATAATGTATTAGGATTTTTTAAAGGAAGAGATTTTTTACAAGATAAATATGGTGAGGTTTCTAAGGGTAAGTTAAAAAGTATTTTTGGTAGTATTGATTTATCAGAAATAATTTATGATTTAAATACTAAGGAACCAATATTAAATGATACAGTGATTAATTTGATGCTCGGAGAATCATTTCATGTTAAAGGTAGCCCAATAAAGAAATATTTAAAGGGAGAAGAAGATGAAAATACGAAATTCTTTTTAGAAAATTTAAATTTAATATATAGTAATTGGGATTTAATAAATCGAGAATACATTAGAAGGTCAAATTTAGAATCTTTAAACTTGCGACTTAATATTGGTCAAATAAAGGCAATTTTAACAAACATAATTGATATGAATAGGGATATAAAAAGGAAGGATAGTTTTAGAGGAAGAAAAAAAATTAGATATGAAAAAATACCAGGTTTTGAAATAAGGGACTTGCCTATTCTAGAATCAGATTTATTTGATTATGTTGGTACTGTTAATAAATATGTGGTAGATCCTAGAAATGCTCCGAAAAGAGCGGTAGAATTATCTAGAATGATGGAAGGTAAAACTTCCAAGAAATTTCCTGAAGTTAGCATTAATGAGGGGAAAAATAAGTTATTTACTTTTCATCCTCAAGATAGAGATATAATTAGTGCAGGATTTAGAACCGGTAATTGTTTTGTACCTAATGGTTCTGCTGATGGTTTTGGTGTAGGGGCAGGATTGCTTGAGTATTCCATTGCAACTCCTTATGGTGGGGGCATTGAAATTAGGGATAAAGTTGGTAAAACTATTGCTTTTGCACCAATTTTACGTAATGGTAATGTCTTTTTTATTCATTCAATCGAAGGTATAAAGTTAACTAGTGAAGAAAAAAAGATAATTACTTTATTTATTAAGACATATGCTGATGAAGTAATTAGGGAAAGCCATGAAAAAGAAGGAGACAAGGGCATTGTTGCTGTTGTATGTGCGGAAGAATACAATATTGATACTAAAGCATATATAGATACTCTTGATGATGAAGAAAAATTTCACGTATATGATCCAAGTGGCAGATATAAAGATATTTATGGAAATTTTAATAGTACAAATGGTGTTATTGCTTATAAGGATGGATGTAATAAGGAAAGTATTAAGTTAGATGAAGAGGTAAGTTATGATTATGCTTATTCTTTAAGTGAATTAGAAAATAATCATAAAATAATTGAATTTACTTTGGGAGAGATGGTTATAATTAAAGATTTAGATGAAGCTAAAAGACAAGTTAGTGAAATTGCTAGTACAAGAATGATTTTACTTAAGAATCATCAAAATGTTTTAGCAATGGAACTATTACGAGAAATGAGTAAGATAAAAAGTATCGCAATGGGAAGGTACCAAGAACTATTTAATACCAGTTTATCGAGAGTGGATTCTTATCAAGAATTTAGTAGTGCTTATCAAGCAATAAAAAGTATTTATGAGGAAACTGGTAGTGAAGTTGATTTTGATATATACAGTATGAAAAGAATTTATTATAGTGATAATTGGTTTGTGGCGGTAAGTTTTACTGATGAATTATATTATGAATGTATATCAGGTGCGGAATATCAATTTTTAACTGTTTTAGAGGATGTTAAAAAACAAATTAGTGAAGGAGTTAGTAGATGATGCCAGGAGTAGTTAAATATATCAATAAATCAGGTAATTGGGGCTATATTAAGGGTTATGATGAAGAAATATATTATTTTGAGTTTAGTTCTTTGGAGTTTTTAACTGAGGAACTTTATCTTAATATGGAAGTTATGTTTGATTTTTATATAAATGATAAGATACCATATGCATTAGATATTAAGAAAAATTAAATTAGTAATACCTTGCTTAAATAGTAATTATTTGTTAGAATTATTGTAATGATTGGAAGTGTTCAGGGATGGATTTTAATAAGACAAGTGTATTTAATGTGGCACAGCTTCGGCAAGAATTGATACTTATCGTGGTAAATGAAGTGATTGAAGCCTTAGAGTTTAAAGGATATAACCCAACTAATCAATTAGTAGGTTATCTTACTACAGGAGATTTAAAATATATAACAACATTTAATGATTCTAGGCATAAGATAAGTAAGTATGATAGAAGTGAAATACTTATGGCAATAATAAATGCTTATATGGGGAAATAATGCGTTATTTAGGTCTTGATTTAGGAACAACTTCTTTAGGTATTGCTATAAGTGATAAAACAAATACACTGGTAAGTCCTTATAAACTTATTAAGTTTCGTAGTGAGGATTATGATACCCTTTTAACTGAACTTTTAAAAATCATTGAAGAAGAAAAAATTGATACTGTTGTGTTAGGTCTTCCTAAAAATATGGATAATACTTTGGGATTTGCAGCACAAAGAAGTTTGCATTTTAAGGATATGTTAGAAAGCAAAGGAATAAAAGTAATTTTAGAAGATGAAAGACTGACAACAGTGGAAGCTATTAATATAATGAAAAATAATGGTGTTAAAAATATAAATAGACAAGGTAAAACAGATATGTTATCTGCAGTATTGATACTAGAAAGTTATTTAAAGAGGAGTATATGAAAAAGAATAATTTAGTTATTGAATCAGGGGATGGAAAAGAAAATTACGATATATTACTTAATGTTTCAGCAGATGATACAAATTATATAATTTATACAAGACATGAGAAAAATGATTGCGGAGATACTATTGCTTATGCCGCAAATTATGAGTTTAATAATGGTAAGCAAAAAATTACACCGATTGAAGATGAGGAAGTTTTAGAATTTTTAGATGGTATTTTGCTACAAATTCAAGAGAAGATGAATGGTGGTGAACAGTATGAATAAGACTAAAAAGATAATACTTATTTGTGCTATTTCTCTAGTGGCAGTTATTGCTTTAGTTATTTTTTTATTTTTCTTTAGTTTGCGAGCTGTGGGAGATTCTGAAGAAGTTGTTGATTTTGTAGTTATAAGTGGTGAGGGCAAAGAAGAAATTGTCGATAATCTAAAGGATGCGGGATTAGTTAGAAGTAAATATGCTACTTTAATTTATATAGTTTTATCAGGTAATACTAATATTCAGGCTGGTAATTATGCTTTTAATAGAGGTATGTCTACACAAGATATTGTAGCATCTCTTGCAAGTGGAGATATAATTGATTCTAAAAGAGCTAGTGCAAGAATTACTTTTAAAGAAGGTATTAGGTTAGAAGAGTACATGAGACTTTTAGCAGAAAATACTAATCTAGAGTATGAAGAAATTATTGAAGAAGTAAATAGTGATGAATTTTTAGAATCTTTAATTAATGATTATTGGTTTTTAACTGATGAAGTATTAAATGATGATTTATATTATGGCTTGGAAGGATATTTGTATCCTGAAACATATGATTTTTATGTAGATACGACTCTTGATGAAGCGGTAAGAAGAATACTTAATCACACTGATGAAGTGTTAAGTAGTGTAAGAGAAGAGATTGATGCAAGTGGATATAGTGTACATGAAATACTTACTATGGCATCAATTGTTGAAAAAGAAGCAATAAATGTAGAAGATAGAGCAAGTGTTGCTCAAGTAATTTATACAAGACTTGATATGGGAATGAATTTAGGAATGGATGTTACAACTTATTATGGAGTTAGAAAAGATTTAACAGATGTTCTTACAACAGTTGACTTAAATGATGAAAATCCTTATAATACTCGTGTTGCAACATTTATTGGTCTTCCAGTTGGTCCAATATGCAACCCTGCAATTACAAGTATTGATGCAGTTTTAAATCCATCAGATACAAACTACGTATACTTTTTTGCAGATGTAATTACTGGTAATGTTTATTTTACTGATAATTATGATGAATTTTTAGAATTTAGAAGAATATATGGATAGTGAGGTTTTATGAAAGAACATATATTGGAAATGGAGAAATATGCAATTGATAATAATGTCCCAATTATTGAGAAGAAATCAATTATGCATATAATGAAATATATTAAGGAACATAATGTTTTAAGTGTACTTGAAATTGGTAGCGCTATAGGGTATTCAGCAATACTTATGGCATCTAGTACGAAAGATGTAACTGTTACAACTATAGAACGTGATGAAGTAAGATATATGGAATGCCTTAAAAATGTTAAAAAATGTGGTATGGAAAAAAAGATTAATGTTGTATTTCAAGATGCTTTGGAACTTAATTTAAGCGAAGATTTACGCTATGATCTTATATTTATTGATGCCGCAAAAGGACAATATACAAAGTTTTTTGAAAAGTATAAACACTTTTTAAATCCAGGAGGGGCTATCATTACTGACAATATCAAATTCCATGGTTATGTAGGAGAATCTTCAAAACTTGATAAAGGTAATTTGAAAAGTTTAGTTGAAAAGATAGAAAACTACATCGATTTTCTTAAAAATAATACGGAATTTGATACAAAATTTATCGATGTGGGTGATGGTTTAGCAATAAGCACATGGAAACAATGAAATTAGTTACAGTTACAAATATAAGTATTTTAAATGATTTAAGAGAATACCATGATATTAGATTAGTATACCCTCTTAAATCTTTTTGTGTTGGATATGATGTAGAATTTGATATTGAACAAATCGATGACTTTGTTTTAGTTAATCGTATTTTAGATGATTCTGATTTAGATAAATTAGAGGATGTTTTAAAGTTGAGCCATATTAATGGTATAGTATTTGATGATTTGGGTATTATTGATATTGTTAAAGATTTAAATATAACGAAAATTCTTTTACTAGACCATTTAGCAACTAATACAGTTTCTATTAATTATTATCTAGATTATGTGGATAGTGTAGTGGTATCTAATGATCTAACCGAAGAAGAAATAAGAGAAATTGTAAATAACAGTAAAAAACCTTTAGTAGTAAATGTGTTTGGGCTTAAAACTTTGATGTATTCAAGAAGAAAGTTACTTACTAATTATCAAACATTTCATAATTTAGATAGTGAAAATAATATAACTGCTAGTATTGATGATAAAAAGTTTAGAATTGTAGAAAATGAATATGGAACAAAGTTTTATGCAAATAATTACTATAATGCTACAAGTTTACTTGATTTAGATAATGTATTATATTTTTGGTATGATCCTATATTTTTAGATAATGAGAAAATCAAAAGCGTGGTTTTAAATAATAATTTAGATGGAATAAATGTTGATCCGTTATTTTTAGATAAAGCAACTGTTTATAAGGTAGGTGATTTAGATGCCTGAGTTACTTGCTCCAGCAGGAGATTTTGAAAAGTTAGAGTTTGCTTATCTTTATGGGGCAGATGCTGTTTATTTTGGAGGACAAAACTTTAGTCTTCGTGCTAATGCTAAAAACTTTTCGCTAGAAGACATTAAAAAAGCAACGGAATATGCGCACAGTCTAGGTAAAAAAGTTTATGTAACGGTTAATATAGTATTTCATAATAAAGATTTTGATGGCTTAGATGAATATTTAAAGTATTTAGATAGTATAAATATTGATGGAATTATTGCAAGTGATATTGCTGTAATTAAAAAAGTTCAAGAATTAAAATTACACTTTAGTGTATGCCTTTCAACGCAAGCTAGTTTGCTTAATACGCGAGCCGTTAAGTTTTGGCGTAACCTTGGTGTTAGTCGTGTTGTTTTAGCAAGGGAAGCATCAAGAGAAGAAGTAAAAAAGATTAAGGATACCGGAATAGAAGTTGAAACATTTATTCATGGGGCAATGTGTACTTCATTTAGTGGTAAGTGTGTTTTATCTAATTATATGACGCTTAGAGATTCTAATCGTGGTGGATGTGCTCAAGTGTGTCGGTGGAATTTTAGCGTTGAAGGTAAGCCAGACTTAACAATTACACCGAAGGATTTAAATATGATACCATTTATTAAAGATGAAATCGATTTGGGAGTAGACTCATTTAAGATTGAAGGAAGAATGCGTTCAATCTATTATGTTGCAACAGTTATTTGGTGCTACCGAAGAATGATTGATGCAGCAATAAATAATACATTGACACTTGGTTTAGAAAAATATTATTTAAATATCTTAAATAGATGTGCTAACCGTGAGTCAACTCCGCAATTTTATGATAAATTACCTAGTGTTAATGAACAATATTTTAATGGAAGAATCGAGGTATCTAATCAAGATTTTTTAGGTTTGGTAATTGGCTATGATGAAGAAAAATGCAAAGTAATTGTGGAATCACGTAATTATTTTAAAACTGGTGATGTTGTAGAATTTTTTGGACCAAATATGGAAACAATTACTTATGAAATTAATAAAATATACAGTGATACTGATGAGGAAATCGATGTATCAAGACACCCTAAAACAGTTGTAAAATTACCAATAAACGAAAATATAGAAAAAAATGCTATGATGCGTTTAAAAGTATTTGACAAAAGTGAATTTATAGTGTAATATTATGAACTGATAATGAAATAAAAAGGAGAAATTGATAATGAAAGATAATAAAGTTATAATGACTGCTGAAGGTTATTTAGAAGCTGAAACAGAACTAAATGAACTTAAAAATGTTCGTCGTCAAGAAATAATTGAAGCTATTAAAGAAGCTAGAGCCCAAGGGGATTTATCAGAAAATGCCGATTATGATGCTGCTAGAAATGAACAAGCAATAGTTGAAGCTAAAATTCAAGAACTTGAATATAAGCTAGAACATGCAGAAATTATTGATAATAAGAATAAGAATGAAGTTAATTTGGGTTCAACTGTAACTATTTCTTATGATGATGGAGAAACAGAAGAATATAAATTAGTTGGTTCAATGGAAGCTGATCCATTTGAAAATAAGATTTCTAATGAATCTCCGCTTGGTATTGCACTTCTTAAACACAAGATTGGTGATGTTGTAGAAGTAGCAAGTCCTAATGGTGGATATAATATAAAAATCGAAAAAATTGCTTAAGACTAACAAATTTGTTAGTTTTTTTCTTAAAATAAATTGCTTAAATTTGTGAATTATTATATAATAGTAATTGCTTAAAGGAAGGATTAGTTTATGAAAAAAAATGTACATGAAATTGAAATTAAATTAGATAAGGAATGGATTAGTGCACTTGATGCAACATTCAAGAAAAAAAATAAAGAAACTAAGATTGATGGATTCCGTAAGGGTGCTGCTCCAAAAGAAGTTTATTTAAAACATTTTGGTATTGAATCTTTATATATGGATGCTGTTGATGCAAGTATTTCTGTTGCATACAAGAAAGCATTAGATGAAAATAAGTTAGTTCCAGTAGTTGAACCAAATGTTGATGTAACTGGTATAAGTGATTCTAATGTAATATTTAAATTTACTATCATTACTAAACCAGAAGTAACTTTAGGAGAATACAAAAATTTAAAAGTTAAAAAAGATAAAGTTACTGTTAGTGATGAAGAAATTAATCATGAAATTGATCATTTAAGAGAACATTTAGCAGATGTTGTTGTTAAAGAAAATGGTGAAATTACTGAAGGTGATACTGCTGTAATTGACTTTACTGGTTTTGTTGATGGTAAAGAACTTGAAGGTGGTAAAGGAGAAAACTTCCCACTTGAAATTGGAAGTCATTCATTTATTCCAGGTTTTGAAGAAGGTCTGGTTGGTCTTAAGGCTGGAGAAGAAAAGACTTTAGAACTTAAGTTTCCTGAAAATTATATTGAAGATTTGAAGGGCAAAGATGTAACATTTAAAGTTAAGGTGAATGAAGTAAAGACACGCGTTTTACCTGATATTAACGAAGATTTCTTTAAAGACCTTGGCTATGAAGATGTTAAAACAGAAGATGAATTAAAAACAAAAATTAAGGAAGAAATTAAACATCAAAAAGAACACCAAGCAGATGATGTATTTGTTGATAAATGCTTAGAAGCAGCCGCTAAAAATATGAAAGTTGATATCAATGAAGAAATTATTGATGATGAGGTTCACAGAATGATTGATCAATATTCACAACAATTACAAATGCAAGGTATGAATATTGAAGATTATTATAAAATGACTGGTACTAAAGAAGAAGATTTACATAAAATGATGGCTCCAGAAGCTGAAAAGAGAGTAAAATATCGTTATTTACTTGAAGGTATAGCTGATGCAGAAAATCTAAAGTTTACGGAAGAAGAAATTAAGGCAAGAGCTGAAGAAATGGCTTCACAATTTGGAGTATCAGTTGAAGAATTAATTAAAATATATGGCTCTATGGATATAATTGAATATGATTTAAAAATGCATAAAGCCTTAGAAATTCTAAAAGAAAATAATTAAAAATAATGCTCAAAGTTAAAAACTTTGAGTTTTTTAATTACTTTCGACATGCTTCAACAAATTTCTCATTTAAAATGTGTTAGTATATCCCTCCTGAAAGGAGGAATCATGACAACTACTACAGAAGTAATAGTTTCATCAGCATCAGATTTAGTTTTTAAAACAATTATGCTTGGCAAAAATGGTAAAATAATACTTGAGAAAATATTATCTAGTATATTTAATGATAAAGTAATGATAAAAAGATATTTGAATGTTGAATTACCTAAACTGGCTTTAAATGAAAAAAGTAAAAGATTAGATTTACTAATAGATACTAATATTGGATATATTAATATTGAAGTAAATAATAATGATTATTTTAAAGAAAAAATTACTCGGAACTTTATGTATTTGTGTGAATTTTTAGTACAAAATGTTAAAAAAGGTCAAAGTTATAAATTGGATAAATCATATATTCAACTTAATTTAAACTTTGGTAGTGAATACAAAAGTAATTTTTTACTTACTAATGCTAAATTAATAAATGAAGAAAGAGTATTAGTAGAAAATTTTAAAATATTGGGATATTCTATGGAAAAGTTGCGGATGTTATGTTACAATAATGATGTAAATATGGACTATTACAAATATATCTTAATGCTAGGGATGGATGTAAGTGAGTTAGAATACTTTTATCCTGAAGATGAGATAATAAAACTTTATAAGGAGGAAATTATGAAATTAGAAAGCAATGCTGATTTTGTTAGAATGTTATCGAATGATCAAGAACAAGAATTATATGAAAATACTATTCGAGAAGAAAGTTTTAAAGATGGTAAGAAGGAAACTAATTTGGAAAATGCTAAAAAGATGAAAGAAAATGGTATTAAAGTTGAACTAATATCAAAAATAACAGGTCTTAGTCAAAAACAAATTATGATGTTGTAAAAAATCTCAAGTTTACTTATCTTGAGATTTTCTCCTTTGTTGTATAATACATTTTCTTAATGCTTTAAAGTTTAAAGTTACGACAAATATTATGTTTATTATTTCTGATATAACTAAAGAGTATATTCCTATATGGCATAGTGAAAGTGCAGCTAAAACTATAAGTTTAAGTATTACACCATATAAAGATATTTTCATACTAATTTTAGCATTACCTAGTGCCTGTAATGATGAAGTAAGAACACCTTCTAGGTAAAATAAGACAAATACGGGAGCAAGTATTTTAATATATTTGCTTCCAATTGTTGTTTTATAAAGGGTAAATAATAAAAAGTCACGAAAAGTAAATATAAAAAATGAGAATGTAAGTCCAATAACTAGAGCAAAAAATAGACCTTGCTTGATTCTTCTTTTAACCATATCTATATTACCTTGAGCATAAAATTTACTTACTTCAGGAAGAAGTGAAGTAGATACAGCAGCAACAAAAAAGGATGGCATAGTAAGAAGAGATATACTATATGCATTATATGCACCATATTCGGCAAGGATATAGGAATTTGAGTAACCTGATAGTAAAAGTAAATTAGTTAATATGATTGGTTCAAAGAAGTAGCCAATGTTTCCTACAATTCTACTTGATACTGTTGGCAGTGATATATCTAATATGTTAGATATATTATTTTTAGTTGGTGATAATTTAGTATGTAAATTAATTTTACGAGGTAAAAAGAAGAAAAATACTATAATACTACTTATTTCTGATATAATTGTTAGAAGTATTAAACCAATTACGGCATACATTACCCCTTTTTCCATAAGTATTGGTAAAACAATAATAATTATTATTAAACGAATTATTTGTTCGATGATGTTGCTGGTGGCGTGGGGTAGCATATTTTGTTTGCCGGCGAAATATCCTTTTAGGACACTGGAAATAGATACAAAGGGAAGGGTTAGAACCATGGCTATAAGAATGGGACCGGCGAGTGGCTCTTTTAGCATGGTTGATGCAATAAAGTCATGAGTTAAAAAAATTATTAATATTAAAACGGCATTGATAGCAAGGATAAGGGTTGCAGCAGATGTTAAAATACGAATACTTCGCCCTTTTGCTTCTGCCACTAATTTGGATATCGATATTGGTATGGCAAGCGTTGCAATAGTTAAAAGTAAGGAATAGGTGGGAGTAGCAATTGTATAAAGGCTTATACCATATGGACCAATGATTCTAGTATAAACAATACGGATTATAAAACCTATTACTTTGGTAAGTAAGCCACTAAATATTAGAATGATTGTTGATTTTATGAATATATTGTTCTTTTTGCTCATGATTAACCTTTCCATAAATTTTAAAATGTTATATAATAAGTATATGTGGGGAATAAAAAATACTTTAAAAAATATGAGGTGAACACATGAAAGATACTATTACATTTGCTGAGTTAGAACCACGACTAAAAAAAAGAGAAAACTTTGATGAAATAAAGAGAGCTTATGAATATGCTTTGAAGGAACATGCTGGTATGAAGCGTTTAAGTGGTGATGATTTTATTACCCATCCTTTAGAAGTAACTAAAATTCTTATGGATTTAAATGTTGATGATGTAACTATTATTGCTTCCTTTTTACATGAAGTAATAAATAACGGTAATACAACTTATGAAGAATTACAGAATGAGTTTGGTGAAGAAGTAGCAATGATTGTTAATTCAGTATCAAAGATTAATAAGTTAGAATTACCTGATAATAATGAATCATCAATTATTTATTTACGTAAGATACTTGTAGGACTTGCCGAAGACGTAAGGGTTTTATATATAAAACTTGCTGACAGATTACATAACATGCGCACTAATTGGGCGATTAATCCTGCGAAACAAAAGGAAAAAGCTAATGAAACAATGACTGTTTTAGTACCAATTGCTCATAGACTTGGTATTAATTCTATTAAAAGTGAGTTAGAAAATTTATCGCTATATTATTTAAAACCTGATGTATATAATGATATTTTGGAAAAACTTAATAATACTGTGGCTGAGTTAGATAGTTATTTAGAAGAAATGAAAGAAAGTATTATTGAACTGTTACGTGAAGCTGGTATTACTTTTGAAATTAAGGGAAGAGTTAAGAGTGTATATAGCATATATAATAAACTTAATAATGGTAAAGAATGGGATAAAATATATGATATTTTAGCGTTAAGAGTATTTGTTGATACTGAAGCAGAATGTTACCAAGTAATTGGGTTAATTCACTCAAGATTTAGACCAATGCCAAAACGTTTTAAAGATTATATTGCAAGCCCTAAAGAAAATATGTATCAATCTCTACATACAACTGTATTTGGTGTTGAAGGAAAAGTATTTGAAATACAAGTTCGAACTTATGAAATGGATGAAATTGCCGAAAAAGGGGTAGCAAGTCACTGGTCCTATAAAGAAAAAGGAACTAAAAAGATTCAAAATATTATGGAACAAAAGTTAGAAATGTTTCGCAATGTAATTGAAGCAAGTATTAATGAATCAGATGTTGATTTTGAAAATGCTGTTACTACAAATATATTTTCAGAATCAATTTATACATATACTCCGAAAGGAGACGTTATTGAGTTACCAGTTGGATCAACACCGATAGATTTTGCTTATCGTATTCACTCACGTGTTGGGGACACTACAGTTGGAGCTATTGTTAATGACCAAATAGTGCCACTTTCATATGAGTTACAAAATGACGATGTTGTAAATATTAAAACAAATAGTAACGCAACACCAAATAAAGACTGGATTAATATTGCTAAGACTAATCAAGCAAAAAATAAGATTAAGGCTTATTTTAGTAAAAAGGATAAAGAAGAATATATAACTAAGGGTAAAGATATTTTAGAAAAAGAATTACGAAAGAGAAAGTTAGCTTTTAGTGAGGTTTTAACAACTGATGCTATAAGTAAGATAACTAAGGATTTAAAACTAAAAGACTTAGATGATATATATTTAGCAATAGGTTCTTTACGTTATACAGCAGGATATATTATTAATCTAACTAGTAATGATAAAAAATCTTTAGAAGATGCCTTCTTGGAAAGAAAAAGAGATTTACCAAAAATTAATTATAAGAGTGATATTTTGGTTGAAGGAACTGGTAATATCATGGTAAATATTGCTAAGTGTTGTATGCCAATTAAGGGTGATGATATAATTGGTTATATTACTAAGGGACAAGGAATTAGTGTTCATAAAAAGACTTGTCCAAATGTTCCTGATGATAGTGAAAGATTAATAAGTGTTAGTTGGAATCAAGATAGTACAAATTATTACTATACTAATATTTATGTTACTATTAAGGACACTAAAGATATTTTGGCAGAACTTATTACAGAAGTTGGTAAGAAAGATTCTTTAGTTCGGTCTTGTAGGACAATTGAAAGCGAAAATAATTTAGTTTATGAACTTAATGTAAGAATTACAGATAAAGAAGAATTAGAAAAAATAGAAAATGCATTACTTAAGTTAAGTGGTGTAATAGATGTAAGTAATTCTTTATAGAAAGGTATTTATGAAAAAAACAATAATGGTAGATATGGATGAAGTAATAACTGAGGGAGGTTTTTTACATCTATTAAATGAATTTGCGGGGACTAATTATACTAATGATGATGTAGATGGCTATTATATGCAAGATTTAGTACCTGATAAAGATGCTTTCTTTAAGTATTTTATTGCCCATAATCAATATGATTATTGCGAATTATTACCAGGAGTCGTTGAAGTATTAAAGAATTTAAAAGAATACTATGATATTTATATTGGCACTTCTTATATTATCAAAGAAATTCCTAAAGAATCGGGGGTTATACTTTTACATAAACATGATTATTTGTGTGAAAAATTACCTTTTATACCAGTAGATAATTATATTTTTATTAATAATAAAAGTTTACTTAATTGCGATATTAAGATTGATGATAAACTAGATAACTTAGAAAATGCAGATGTTAAAATACTTTTTACGGCATATCATAATAAAGATTTGAGTGATGAGTATTTACATAGTTTAGGAGTTATTAGAGCAAATAGTTGGTTTCAAATTAAAGATATATTATTAAAGGAGAATAGTGATGCGAATAGTAGTACAAAGGAGTAAATATAGTAAAGTTGAAGTAGATGGCAAATTGGTTAATGAAATAGATAGAGGTTTAGTATTACTTGTGGGATTTACTGAAGGAGACTCTGAAAAAGAAATTGTGCAACTAGCAAGAAAGGTTGCTAACTTACGCATTTTTGATGATGAGGCAGGAGTTATGAATAAATCCATTTTGGATGTTGGGGGCTCTGTTTTATCTATTTCCCAATTTACTTTATATGGTGATGCCACTAAAGGGAATAGACCTAGTTATATAAAAGCGTTAAAGGGTAGTGAAGCCATTAAGTTATATGAAAGATTTAATGAAGAGTTAGATAAATATGTACGTACTTTACCAGGGATTTTTGGGGCAGATATGCAAGTATCTATTCATAATGATGGCCCTATAACTATTTTGTTGGAGGCTTAATATGCAGAAAGTTTTAATAATAATTCCCGCTTATAACGAAGAAGAAAGTTTACTTGATGTTGTTGATGGTTTAAAAACATTAGATATTCCTAATACTAAGATAGATTACATGATTATTAATGATGGATCTACGGATAATACAAGGAATTTATGTATAGAAAATAATCTTAATTTTATTGATTTACCATGTAATTTAGGTATTGGAGGGGCAGTACAAACGGGGTATAAATATGCTTATTATAATGCTTATGATATAGCAATTCAGTTTGATGGCGATAACCAACATGATGCTTCTTACATTCCTAATTTAATTGAAGAGTTAAATAAAGGTAATGACTTAGTATTTGGATCACGTTTTATAAAAGATGTTAGTGCATTTAAATCAAGTTTTTTAAGAAGACTTGGTATAAATATACTTTCATTTATAATAAAAGTGTGTACAGGATTTAAAGTATATGATGTAACTAGTGGTTTTAGAGCAGTAAATAGAAATTTAATTGAATATTTTGCTCGTAAGTATCCAAGTGATTATCCAGAACCTGATACATTGGTGCAAGTTTTAAAAATGGGATATAAAGTTAAAGAAATACCTGTTAAAATGCGGGAGAGAAAAAAGGGTAAGAGTTCTATTAATGGACTTAAGTCAGTATATTTTATGATAAAAGTGACACTTGCTATAATTATTGCTGATATATCTACTAAAAGGGTGATAAAATGAACATAAAGTTGATAATATTTTTAATTATATTTTGTTTATTATTTGGAATATTTATATTTTATAATATATTTAAAAGGAAAATAACCCTTCAATATTCTTTGATGTGGTTTAGTTATTGTATTTTAATGCTTATTGTTTTAATATCTTCTCCAATACTTGGAGAGATAACTAAATTCTTAGGATTTGAAGTAACTTCTAATATGGTTTTCTTTTTTGGATTTATTGTATTATTAATTATATCTTTTACATTAACGAGATTTTTATCTATTCAAAAGGAAAAGATTACAACATTAACGCAAGAAGTTGGAATATTAAAAAGGAAATTAGATGAGTACCATGGAAAAAATTAAAGAGTTATTTAATAAGTATTATACCTACATAACTTATATTTTTTCAGCAGGCTTTTCTTTTGTCTTAGATTTAGTTTTATTTTCTGTATTTTTATGGTTTATCGATGATATTATTATTTCTTCTTATTTAGCAAGAGCAATATCTTCATTTATTAATTACTTAGTAAATAAGTATAAAGTATTTAAATATGAGAAAAAGACTGATAAAAAGGATAATACTGTATTTGAGTATTTTGGTCTGGTTATAATTAATGTAACAGTATCGGCGGTATTAGTTGATGCAATATCGGCGGTACTACCTATTTATGCAACCATAATTAAGGGTGTAATTGATATAGTTATATTTGTAATAAATTTCTTTATTCAAAAGTTATTTATATTTAATAAAGATAATAGAAATACATCGTTTTTAAAGTATATATTACCCTTAGTTAGTTTTGTTGCTATATTTATAAAACTTAGTGATACTGGTATTAGTTTTGATTACGAAATATATGAAATAATTAGTATGATTATTGTACTTCCATTACTTTATTATTTGTATATTAAAGTATTTAAAAGTGATAATTATAAGGCATTAAATATCCTTAGTTTAGTATTTACTGTTCTTATGATACTTGGAGCTAGTTATGATACCAATTATACTCCAGAACTAGTTTATAATAGTAATATTCATTTACTTGTTACATTAATTAAATTTATTGGATTTTATTTTCTATTTAAAAATTTACTTAATAGTATTTATAGATATTTTAAAGATGGGAAATTTAAGGATAGTGGTAATAAATTAAGTGAGACTTTTAGTAACCACCCATTTATATTTAGTTTTACGGTAATGTTTATAGTATATGGTATTTATTTAATTATCTTTTATCCTGGTGTAATTAATTATGATAATGCTAATCAGATAAAAGAAGTATTAGGAATGCATACAAGATACTTAGATAGTATTGTAGTAATTAATGATAACATTACTTTAACTAATTTTAATCCAATACTTCATACTTTACTTTTAGGTAATTTATTTAAACTTGGTGTTAATATTGGTAATGTTAATTTTGGCTTATTTTTATATACATTTTTGCAAATGGTTGTAGTTGTAGCAGTACTTAGCTATTCTTTAAAATTCCTATATAAAGAAGGGGTAAAGAGTAAATATTTGTTATGGATATTGCTAGCATATATCATAACACCATATTTTCCTTTATATGCTATTACTTGTGTAAAAGATACTTTATTTACGATGTTTGTTTTACTTTATGTTATAAAACTTTATCAGTTTATTAAGTATGATTTTAACTTTAAAGATTATGTATTATTTATGATTACAATTTTACTTGTAATATTATTTAGAAATAATGGTATATATTTAATTATGCTTAGTTTACCATTTACCCTTATTGTAAAAAAAGGTATAAGAAAAAATATTATTTTATTATGTATTTTAGTTCTTTTATTTAACTATGGTTATGGTAAAACTTTAGAGTATTTAGAAATACCTAATACTAGTATAAGAGAAATGTTATCGATACCTTTCCAACAAACAGCAAGGTATGTTAAGTATCATGAAAGTGATGTAACTGATGAAGAGAAAGATGCAATAGATACAATTCTTACCTATGATACATTAGCAGATAGATATAATCCAATACTTTCCGATAAAGTTAAAAATGAATATAATAAGTATGCAACAAATGAAGAATTGATGGATTATTTTAAAGTATGGTTTGAAATGCTTTGGAAACATCCGATGACTTATGTTAATGCAACAGTAAGTAATGTTTATGGCTATTTTTATCCAGCGACATATAGATGGTATGTATATAATACATTAAATGAAAAGTTACCTGAGGCTGGTTTTGATTATCACTTTATAGATTTTTTAGAACCGTTGCGAGGAATTATCCAAGGCTATAGTGAAGTATTTAAATATGTACCAGTTGTCCAATTAAGTGTCAATTGTGGCTTTTATACATGGAGTTATTTATTCTTGATGGTAGTTTTGATTTTACAAAAGAAACAAAGATATATCATATTGCTTGCTCCAGCATTTTCTTTAGTGCTTATGAATGTAGCGGGACCTGCGAATACTTATTTTAGATATGTTTTGCCATATGCAGTTGCTTTATTTATCATTGTGCCATTAATTATTTTAGAGATAAATAAAAATTTCCGGAGGAAGGATGCGTAAGCACCCTTTTTCTTTACTTGTGTAAAATTTTGTGTTATACTAGCACGTACTTGAAAGAAGGGGGATTTATGGAATTAAGTCCATTTGTCAAATTTAAAAATTTAGTAAGAGAAATAGGTAATGGTTTTAGGGATGATTTAAAGGTTGCTAAGGATGAGCAGATAATTGCTGAAAAAGAGTTGGTGAAACATTTAAATGTTGTTTCTAAAAAGGTTCGCAAAAAAATTGAGATTGATGGTAAAGTTATTGGAGAGATCATCGATGTAGATACTGTAAGTGATGTTGAACCTTTATATGAATTAATTAAAAAAAATGAAGAAGTTGATAGAAATCGTGCTGGTGTTGCAAAAGTTCAATCACTTATTAATGCTTTTGATAATGAAAAGTGTATTTGTTATGTGAAGGATATCTATATGCTTTTATCAGCTTTGATTTCTTTTGTTGATAGTAAGGAAATGACTGTTGGGGAAGTATCTCAAGTTTTAGGGGCAGCAATTTATTTTAATAGTAAAAAAGGACGTAAAAATAAAGATGATATAAATGTTTTGTTTTATAGAGAGTTAGAAAAATACTTTAATCAGGATGGAACATTTAGATTTTCTGAAGATTTAGAGGGACTTTATAACAATCTGAAAGCTTTGTGTAGTAATTATAAAGGATTTAGTGAGTTTGAGAAAACTTATGAAGGATATAAAAGCCGTGATTTGGTTTTAGATATATCTAATTTATATTTGGATTTTTATCGTGATTATCCGACTTATATAGAGAAAAGAAAAGATACATTAAGCCTTCCTACATATACATATTCGGAAGTAATAAGAAGATATTATAAAGATGGAGAATTAATTAGTATACCGGAAGACATTGATGCGTTTTTAGAAGAACTTAAGAAAAGTTATGTATCTAGTCAAGAAATTAATTATATTATGTCTTTGATTAATTTAGCAAAATCCAGTGCCCTAGCCGAAGTTTTAAATGAATTTTATAGTGAAAGTGAAGCGGAATTGGTAAGAAATGCTGAAGTAACATTTGAAAAGATGAAACCTTATGAAGAAAACTATTATGAAATAAAGGAAATATTAATAGAATTGCAAACTTTGAGGGGTTTATATCTTGACAGTATTAGTACAGAAGATAAAGCCTTTATAACAGAGGAAAAAGATGCTTATATAACAAGATTGCGGGAACTTACAATTTTTGAAGAAGAACAAGAACTTATAAATATAGCATTTTTAAGTGATGGTAATGGCAATTCGTACTTTCATAAAGATTTAGAGACAATCGATAAAGGACTAAGAAAAAGAGTTCCTAGTTTATTTGCTAAAATTAATAATGATGGTAAAAGATATTTTCGTAAAGTTTTTCCAACGGAAGAAATTGACTTTGAAATATATGAAGTATATAACCCTGATTTACATATAATATTTACAGAAATTCCTGGAAATGTATTTATGATTATAGGTATTGCTACAACAGGTAATGGCTATAGAGAAATAACTAATAGACTTGTAAATAAAGAAAATCAAAGAAACATTTTGGAAATTATCGAGGCAATTAAAGAGGAAGATGTAAAGAAAAAATATTTAACAGAACAAAATGCGATGATTCCTCAAGTAAGTGAAAAAAGAGTTAGAAAACAAATTGACAATTAAAATTAATTATAGTATATTTAGTACATGAATTATTGGTTATTCCAGTAGTTAATTGGAAATTAATAGAGATTTAGTGGTTGGTGGAAACTAAAAATGGAAGATTAATGAAGATAAATAATCTTAAATAATACGTAATTCTGCGTTAAAGAAAAAAGAGCATAGATTCTATGAATTAAGGTGGCACCGCGGGTAATCCGTCCTTAAGTTATAGAGTCTTTTTATTTTTTTAAGGAGATGATTAGAATGAATTTAAACACAGATTATAATATTAAGAATGTTGGAGATGTAATAACTTTAAATGGTTGGGTACAAAAGGTACGTAATCTTGGTGGTGTCATATTTATTGATTTAAGGGATAGATCAGGAATTATGCAACTAGTTGTAAGGCCTGAAAGTTCTTCTTATGAAGTAGCTAGTAATTTAAAAGGCGAATATGTTATTAAAGTAACTGGTGAAATTGTTGCTCGGGAAAAAGCTAATAGTAATATTCCAACAGGAGAAATTGAAGTTGATGTTAAGACAATAGAACTTTTAAATAAATCTTTAGAACTTCCATTTGAAGTAAGTGATACAACTACAGCCCTAGAAGATACACGACTTAAATATCGTTATCTAGATTTAAGGAGAAATGCTTTAAGTTCTAACTTAATTACAAGACATAAGATTACACTAGCAGTAAGAAATTTCTTAGATAGTGAAAGATTCATTGAAGTTGAAACTCCGGTGTTATGTAAAAGTACACCAGAAGGAGCAAGAGACTATTTAGTTCCATCAAGAGTAAATAAGGGTAAATTTTATGCTTTACCTCAGTCCCCTCAAATATTTAAACAACTTTTAATGGTTGGAGGAATTGAAAGATATTTCCAAATTGCTAAGTGTTTTCGTGATGAAGATTTAAGAGCAGATCGCCAACCAGAATTTACCCAAATTGACATTGAAATGAGTTTTGTCGATGAAGATGATGTCATGAGTTTAGCAGAAAGACTTGTTGCGCATGTATTTAAAGAAATTAAAGGAATTGATATTAAGTTACCTTTAATGAAGATGAAATATGATGATGCTATCGAAAAATATGGAAGTGACAAACCAGATTTAAGATTTGGTATGGAAATAAATGATATAACTGATATTTTTAGTAATACTGAAATCGGATTTTTCAAAAGTAATATTGAAAATGGTGGAGTAATTAATGCAATTGTTGCTAAGGGTGCTGCTAGTAAGTATTCTAGAAAAGAAATAGATAAACTTACTGATTATGTTAAGACTTATAAGGCATCAGGACTTGCTTATGTAAAGTTAGAAGATGAAATTAGTGGTTCTATTGTTAAACTTATGAGTGATGAAGAAAAAACTAATTTGGTAAGTAAATTATCTTTAGAAAAAGGAGACATTGTATTTATTATTAGTGATAAATATAATATTGTGAAGACAGCTTTAGGGGCACTAAGATGCAAACTTGCTAGAGATCTAAATTTAATTGATCCAACTGATTATAAATTACTTTGGGTGGTAGATTTTCCATCATTTGAATGGAGTGAAGAAGAAGGTAGGTTTATGGCAACACATCATCCATTTACTGCTCCGAAAGATGAAGATGTTGATAAACTTTTAACTGAT
Source organism: uncultured Bacilli bacterium (assembly GCA_944332715.1). GTDB lineage: Bacteria > Bacillota_I > Bacilli_A > RF39 > UBA660 > Onthocola_B. The sequence continues at coordinate 15,257 of CALVKN010000009.1, read as the reverse complement.
AAAGCTCATTGTTATTCTAAGGCTTATGATATAGTTATCAATGGTTATGAAGCAGGTGGAGGTTCTATCCGTATTCATGATGAAGCAGTACAAGAAAAGATGTTTGAAGCACTAGAACTTACTCCAGAACAAATAAAGAGTAAATTTGGTTTCTTTGTTGATGCTTTAAAGTATGGAACCCCACCACATGGAGGACTTGCATTTGGACTTGATAGACTTACAATGTTACTCACAGGAACTGAAAATATAAGGGATGTTATAGCATTTCCTAAAACGGCATCAGCAAGTGATTTGATGAGTGAATGCCCAAATGTTGTAGATGATGCTCAATTAAAAGAATTAGGTATAAAAATAGAAAGATAACTAGACTGTTTAGGAATGTCCTAAGCAGTTTTTATATTTATTGCAAAGTTATTTGATTTACACATTGCAAACGAACAAACGTTATGATATACTATATTTAGTTATAGGGGGTAACAAAATGAATAATTTAGTAAAAAACGAAACAAATATTGAAAATTTAATTTATGAAGTTCGAGGAGTTCAGGTAATGCTAGACTCAGATTTAGCCAAACTCTATGAATGTTCTAATGGTACAAAATCGATAAATTTAGTTGTTAAAAGACACATTAATAGATTTCCAGAAAGATTTATGTTTCAATTAACAAAGGATGAATATTATAATATTCTAAGGTTTCAATCTGAAACCTTAGAATTGGAACAGGGAAAATATTCTAAGTATTTGCCATTTGCATTTACTGAGCAAGGTGTAGCAATGCTTGCAACTGTTATTGTAATGTCTACTTATACAACCTAAGTAGTAAATAATATAATATTTATAATTCTTTAATTAATTTAACTATATCTTCATCAGATATTTCAAGTATTTCAATAATTAACTTTAGAGTTTTTAAACTAGGTCTAGAAGTTCCATTTTCAATTCTTTGAATTTGTCTAGGGCTTAAATTTAATTTTTCCGCTAATTCTTCTTGAGTTATATTATGTAGTATTCGATATTCTTTTATCATAGATAATCGCCTAGTGATATAATTCCATAATTTGGAAAATAAAGCCACGACATTATATGTCAATTATATGACACGTTATGTCGTGGTTTTGTGGTATTTTAACAAATATAATTTTTATGGTAGGTGTATCATGAAAAAGAAAAATATTGCGTTTATACTGAGTAGTATTACTTTATGTTTATTAATACTTATGTCTATTGTAAATTTACAAAATACTGATAAAAATATTCTTGAAAATAGTAAAGAAAGTAATAAAATAGTAAAAAATAATACTTTAACAATGATGTATGAAACCGATTACCAAAGTGGAGAGTACCAAGTATCAACAGATACTACATGGCCGCAGGAAGGATATACATTTAATGAAGTGTTATCAAAATGTGAAAATGGCGGAATACTTACTTGGGATGATAATAATAAAAAAGTATTATTACAAACAAATACTAGTGACAAGTGTTATGTATATTTTGATAAAAATCCTTTAACTTTGGCAAGCTATATAATAAACAATATATATACTGGAACTGATGGAGATAATGGACTGTATTATCATGATGGAAGTGGAAGTTATACCAACGCGGACCAAGAAGCAGGAGATAATTCATATAGATATGCTGGTGCAAACCCAAATAACTATGTGTGCTTTGGTAGCGATGAAGCAGTGTGTTCTGAGGATAATTTATATCGGATAATTGGGGTATTTGATGAAAATGGTGAGTATCAGACCAAATTAATAAAAAATACAAGCATAGGAAAATATAAATGGGATGCTGATGAAATTAATTTTGATGAAATTAATATAAGTTATGAAGAGAATGTTTATAATTTAATTCAACTAGCAGCATTTTTTCCAGATCCTAGCGAAGGAGGAGCCAATATATGGGAAGAATCTGATTTGAATAATTATATAAATAATGATTCTTATCTGGATATTTTGGAGGAAAAATGGCAAAATAAAATAGCCAATACAACATGGCAAATTGGTGGTAATACATATCAGAATATACAGGATGTATCAGCAAAAAAAGCCTATACTAATGAAATTATAAGTCCAGTAACTTCTATAATTTATAATGCAAAAATAGGGTTAATATATGTAAGCGACTATGGATATGCAGCAAGTCCTGACAGTTGGACTACAATTTTGGCTGATTATAATAATGTTGCCGATAGCAATTGGCTATACTCTGATTATTGGGAATGGACAATTACACGCTGTTCTCGTGGTTCAGATAATGAAACTTTTGTATTTATGCTAATAAGTTCTGGAGGCGTTGATTCAATTTTTTCTGTATCTTCAGAACAAGATGTAAGGCCTACCTTTTATTTAAATTCCAATGTCCAATACATCTCCGGCTCCGGTACCCAAACAGATCCATATCGCATTGCATAATTGACTTATTGCTTGATATATATTAAAATATCCCTTATCAAATGAGGGATATTTTATGTTTGAGTTAAATGCTAGCGAAAAGAAGATATTAGAAAATTTTATTAGAGAAAATAAATCTAAATATTCTAATGGGATTCAAGATTTTTTTGATAATAGTTTTGATGTTGATGAGATATATCAAAATGATTTTATGGGGCAAATATATGCATATTTGTTTACAGAAAAGTATGCGAGTAATCCTGGAGTTTTTATATTCTTTATTGAATTGTTACAATCGAAGTTTCCAAATTTATCTAAAAGGACAATATTAGAAGTAGCTAGTGGATATATACCAGGTTTAGCAATACTTCTATATGAAAAGTGTAAACCTGATAAACAAATTACATGTATGGATCCGAAATCTTTGGATTTGCCACTTTCAAATATTGTTACTTTGAAACAAGAGTTTAGTGCTAAAACTGATATTAGTAAGTATGATTTATTACTTGCTCATTGCCCTTGTGATGTCTTTGATGATATGGTTGAAAGTGTTGTAGAATCTCCAACAGATATGTGTGTTCAAACTTGTCCTTGTAGATGTGATGGCTTTTTTACCAGAAAAGATTTTGATTATTATATAGATAGTCAAGTAGATAAACTTAGGGCTTTAGAAGATATGGGATATAGTGTAGAGGTTGATAAGACTGATGCATATGCATATACTATGGCTCCGGTGGTAACTGTATTAAAAAGAAAATATCCTAAAATTAAATTTTCTAATAAAAAATGAAAAATTTGTATTGTAAAATTTATAAAAATTTGGTAAAATATATTTGACAAAAGTTGATAGTGATGTTGCTTCAAAAAATTCTATCTAAGATTTTGTTAAAGTGATTGATTGATAATTATGAAGCAAGCGTTCTGATAATTGTTAGAATGCGGAAGAAGTGTAATCTAAATTGATTGCACTTTTTTTCTTTGAATGATAAAATAGTAACCAGAAGGGAATGATTGAAATGATTACAAAGCCAAAGGGCACATATGATTTGATGGGGGTAGATGCAAAAATCTATACTTACATAAGTCATGAAATTGAAGATATGATGGTGAATTATAATTATGAGTTAATTAGAACACCGATTTTTGAGGCTAGTGAATTATTCCATCGTAGTGTTGGAGAAACTACGGATATTGTAACAAAGGAAACTTATGATTTTAAAGATCGGGGGGATAGAAGTATTACGCTTAGACCGGAAGGAACTGCAGGAGTAGTACGTAGTTTAATTGAAAATAAATTATATGGTAATCGTAATGATTGTATTAAGTTATATTATAATGGAACGATGTATCGTTATGAAAGACCACAATCAGGAAGAAATAGAGAGTTTACACAATTTGGAATTGAAGTGTTTAATTCAAATGATCCAATGATTGATGCTGAAGTTATAAGTGTTGGATATTATCTTTTGAATAATTTAGGAATTGAAGCTACAGTTGCTATTAATTCATTAGGAGATGCCGAATCAAGAAAAAATTATACGGATGCGTTAGTTAAATATTTAAAACCACACATTAATGATTTGTGTGAAGATTGTCAAACACGTATTAATACCAATCCACTTAGAATACTTGATTGTAAGGTTGATAAAGATAGTGAAATACTTAAAAATGTTCCTAAGATTAGTGATTATTTAAGCAAAGAAAGTAAAGAACGTTTTGAAAAAGTAAAAGAATATTTGAATATTTTAGATATCAATTATGAAGTAAATGAAAATATTGTTCGTGGGCTTGATTATTATGATGAAAATGTTTGGGAATATATTGCCGATAGTGATGGTGTTACTCTAGGTGGTGGAGGAAGATATAACCACTTAGTAGAGACTCTTGATGGACCAAGTATCCCGGCGGTTGGATTTGCTATGGGTATGGAAAGAGTAATTCTAAATATTAAAGAAAATATAGATATTAAGAATTTAGATCAAGCAGTTGATGTTTATATAATGAGTGTCAGTGAAGAAGAAAAGATGCATGCGTTAGAAATAGCTCAATATTTAAGACTTAATAATGTTGCAACAGAAATAAATAGTGCTAATTTGAGTATGAAGTCACAATTTAAAATTGCTGATAGATTACAAGCGAAATTTTTGATAATACTTAATAATGAAGATTTACAAAAAGGATTAGTAAATATTAAAGATAATGCTACTAAAGAAGAAATAAAAGTGGATGAAGCAGAAGTTGTTGATTGGATTTTAGGTAATATATAATACTTTAAAGGGGGATTTATGGAAGCAGAGATTGTCGAATTTAGTAAAAGAGATTTAGATATACAACTAATAAGACGGTGGTGGCGGAGTAATCCCGCTTTTTCAACGATTGAAGAAGACAATGTATTTGAAGATTTACTCGAAAACCATTTTGTATCATTTATAAGTTTTATGGCGTTTATGCGGGAAAATGGAGAGAATCCTAAAGATGTTGTTGTTTTTGCTATAAATAAGGGTTTTATAAATGAACTATGTAAACCAGAAGTAAGTTTCGAAGGGATAGAAAATATTGAGAAAATTGTTGATGCCTTTTTAATAGCAATAAAAAATGATTTAGAAAAAGAGCAAATTATTAATGATACAAATATTAGAGATAGATTAAATGAGGCTTTTAAAGTATTGTTTGGTATATAAAGGAGAAGAATAATGACTATTAAAGAAATTTTAGAAAAAAAAGATGAATTATTGGATGAAAAAATTACTGTAAGTGGTTGGATTAGAAATCATAGACCTCAGAAAGAATTTGGATTTATCGATTTTTCTGATGGGACTTGTTTTAAACATTTACAAATTGTTTATGATAATACTTTAGAAAATTTTGATAGTATATCAAAGTTATTGGTTGGTTGTTCGCTAGAAGTAGAAGGGACTTTAGTTAAATCAAGTGGTAATCAAGATGTTGAAGTAAAAGCTAGTAAAATTAAACTTTTAGGGGATTGTCCAGAAGATTATCCGATTCAACCAAAGAGACATACTAATGAATTTTTGCGAGAACAAGCATATTTAAGGGCTCGTACAAATATGTTTCAAGCGGTGTTTCGTATTCGTTCCCTAGCAGCTCAAGCAATTCACAAGTATTTTGGAGATAGAGGTTATGTTTATATTAATACTCCAATAATTACTGCAAGTGATTGTGAAGGCGCTGGAGAAATGTTTCAAGTTACAACGCTTGATTTAGATCGTGTAGCTAAGAGTGGCAAGGTAGAATACGATAAGGATTTCTTTGGTAAAAAAGCTGGTCTTACAGTGTCTGGTCAACTTGAAGGTGAAACTTACGCAATGGCTTTTTCAAAAATTTATACATTTGGTCCAACATTTAGAGCAGAAAATTCGAATACTAAAACACACATGTCAGAGTTTTGGATGATCGAACCAGAAATTGCTTTTTGTGATATCAATGGTTTAATGGATGTCGAAGAAGATATGCTTAAATATGTCATTAATTATTGTTTAGAAAATGGTAAAGATGAAATGGAATTCTTAGATAAATTTGTGGAAAAAGGATTAATAGAAAAATTAACTAAATTAGTAAATAGTAAATTTACAAGAATTACTCATGAGGAAGTAATAACTATTTTAAAGAATGCTAAACAAAAATGGGAATTTGAACCAGTTTACGGTGAAGATATTGCTAAAGAACATGAAAAATACATTACTGAATATTTCAATGGGCCAGTGTTTATTACTGATTGGCCGAAGGATATTAAAGCATTTTATATGAAACAAAATGCAGATGGTAAAAGTGTTGCTGCAGTTGACTTAGAAGTTCCTGGGGTTGGTGAACTTATGGGAGGTTCACAACGGGAAGAAAATTATGATAAATTAGTTACAAGAATGAAAGAACTTGATATGAATCCTGATGAAATGTATTGGTATGTAAATTTAAGAAAATATGGTAGTTGTGTTCATTCTGGTTTTGGCTTAGGCTTTGAAAGACTTGTCATGTATTTAACGGGTATGGAAAACATAAGAGATGTAATTCCATACTATAGAACACCAGGAAACTGTGATTTTTAGAAAGGGTAGTTTATGTTAAGTATTACAAAAGATTTAGAGGCAACTAATGGAATAAAAATGAGTCTTCATCCAGATTATGTCTTTTTAACTAAAGAAAATGTTGAAGAAAGTTATGAAAAATTAATTACTAAAGTAGCACCAATCATTGTATCAAATGGGAAATATCATATAATGATTGCATATCCTTTTAAATTAGTTGATAGTGAAGGTAATTTTATAAATGTTGATGGAGAGATAATAGCAAGGGTTGGGAAAAATTATTTTATAATTTATGATAAGAAAAAATATAAAGTGATGGATTGCAATGGAAATATAATTGCATCAGAGTTGGAAGTAGATTTTATTGGTCATGTCGCAAGTTTTCGGGATTTTAATAATGACCAAGATTTAGTAGTTACTCCAGATACTCCAATTACTATGCCTTTATATAGTGCAAATGTTAAATGTGGTTTAGATAATGGTTACTTTTTTATTTATGATATAGAAGAAGATGTTTATATTGCATATGATTCATTTGGTAATTTTTTGAAAAAAGTTGCAGATTTAACAAAAGCTTTAAATGAGTATAAATTTTGTCACAATAAAAAAGACAGAGAACTTACATCGGCAAGAGACCTATATGAAAAAGTTATTATAAATGAGTTTAGAAAGTATCCTGAATTAGCAAATTATAATGCTAGTAATTTACTTGATATGCTCCTTAAGGCCGTTAGCTTGGATAGGGATTTTTATATAGATTTAAAATCAAGTAAAGTATATAGTTGTAACTTTGTTCCTCTTATTAGGATATCAGATGGAAAAAAATATATTTGGGTTCCTGATACTGAAGAAGAAAGAAAAGTTATGGAAGAGTTCTGTTTAAAAAGGAGAAGAGATAATAGTGAATAAAATTATTGTTGTAGTTGGTATGTGTGGTGTTGGTAAGACTGTTGCTTGTGATTATTTGGAAAGTCTTGGTTTAGATAGAATTTATTTCGGGGCAATAACTTTTGAAAAATTGCAAGAAGAAGGTTTGGATGTTAATCCTGACAATGAACGAATGATGCGTGAGAGATTACGCAAAGAAGGTGGAATGGGAGTATTTGCTACTTTAAATTTACCAAAATTAGAAAAACTTGTAAAAAAGAATAATGTTGTAGTTGAAAGTCTTTATTCTTGGGATGAGTTAAAAATTGTTCAAGAAAAGTTTAAAAAACAAGTGATAACTGTTTCAGTTGTTGCTGATAAAGAACTAAGATATAGTCGGCTTGCTAAAAGAGATGTAAGGCCATTTAGTAGAGATGATGCTATAAAAAGAGATATTACGGAAATTGAAAATATTGCTAAAGCGGGTCCAATTGCTTATGCTGATTATTTCATTGATAATAATGGTACAATTGAAGAATTTCATCAAAGAATAGATGATTTATTAGAAAAAGTGAATAATGAGTGATTTAAAAAAAGAAGCAGTAGAAGAAGCTTTAGCAAATGTTGAATTAGAGGACTTAAAAGTAAGTAGTGATGTAATTAAAGATGCTCTTGATGAGGAAAAAAATGTAACATTAAAGAGATCTAAAGGAGAAAAAAGTAATGGAAAGTCATGATATTAGATGGGATAATTATTTTTATCCAGGGACTAATGTTTTAAAAAATAAACTTGGTATAACTGATGCGGATGAATTACAACAAGTGGAAGCTGATATAACATTTAGTAAATTAACTGAACTATATATTAATCCAATTGAGGGCAATTTTGATGCTACCCATTATAGAGACATTCATCGCTATTTATTTGAAGATATCTATCCTTTTGCAGGGGAATTTCGCAATGTTGATATGCGTAAGGATTTTTACTTTGTTACCAATAGTGAAATAGAGGCAAGTTTAGATACTGTTTTAAATGAGATGCATCAAGACTTTTTAAAATGTCAATGTTATCGTGATTATGTCATATTTTTAGCAGAATTTTACTATGATATATTGACTGTACATCCTTTTAGAGAAGGAAATGGAAGAACAACAAGAGAATTCCTGCGAGAATTTGTTGATAAATATATGAAAGATTATAAATTAAAATGGTCAAAGATGGATAAAGAACAATTAAATATGGGAGTTAAATACGGTTATGTTGGCAAGAGTTTAATAGAAATAGAGATTGCTAAAGGGTTAGTTAGTCGTCGAGAAGAATTATCTAGTGGTTCTAGGTAAGTTTGACAAATTAAAAATAAATAGTATAATATTAATACATGTGAGGAGATATAAGAATCGTTCGAGCTATCTCGGGTTAATACCTACACGCACTTTTGAGTACGGAGTCACTGTATAGATTCCGTACTTTTTTAATGCGGATGGAGAGGAAAAATAAAATGAACGATGATAATAAAAATATTCAATATTTGAATTTTATGGTTAATAATATTCATGGTGAAAAGAAAGCATATAAGGCTTATAAAAGAGGAGAAAAGCATGATGATGCAATAAGCCTAGAAGAACTTGAAGTAATTGCAATATTAGAGGAAATGGGGTTTTCTCTAGACTATATAGGAACATATTTCTATAAAGAATTAATTATGGCAATATTAAATCAGTTAAAGGGTGTTCCTGTAAGATTTGAGGTTTTAAGTGAAGAGGAACTAACAGAACAGTTAAATAATCCTTTTTCTCAGTTTTACTTTGATATTGCTAGAAATGATCTTGATATAGGGATAAAAACTTTTCATGCTGCGATATCTAAAGCTATTGAGGAAGTAGATAACGATAAAAATAGTAGTTTGTGCAAAGAAATTTTTGGGGATAATGGGGAATTTACTGAATATGGTTTAAATGCTTTAGATATTGCTAAATACTATTTTAATTCTAAGGGTTATAAAAGAAAAAATAATAAATTAAGTAGAGTTAAAAATAGTAATGGTAAAGTTGTTTCAGTAGATTTTTCTTAAATACAATAATTGACAAGCATAGATATTTATTGTAAAATTATGACATATCGGATTTTTATGAGAAACGAGTAAAATAAAAGAATCTTAACAGAGAAGGTTAGTATGCTGGAAATACCGAAGAGGAATTTATTTGAAAAACAGTTCTAAAAAACATAAAACGCAGAGTTGCGATAAAATAACTTGAGCCTAGAAAAGTAAGGTGGCACCGCGGGAATACTCGCCCTTACATTATCTAGGCTTTTTTATTTAAGGAGGAATTATAATGAAAAAATATAATAATGCAGAATTTAGTAAAAGTGATATTGGTAAGACTGTAACTGTTTATGGCTGGGTTAACAAAAGAAGAGATATGGGAGGAGTTATATTTGTTGACTTACGTGATAGATCAGGAATTTTGCAAGTTGTATTTAACCGAGGTTTTTTAAAGCAAGAGTTTGCAATTGCTGAGGCATTAAAAAATGAATATTGTATTGAAGTAACTGGAGAAATTATTTTAAGAGATAAAGATATGATCAATCCAAATATTCAAACTGGAGAAATAGAACTTATGGCAAGTGATTTAAACGTTTTAAGTGAGTGTGATACACTTCCCTTTAATGTTTATGATGAAGAAACAGAAATTAACGAATCAGTTGCTTTAAAGTATCGTTATTTAGACTTGCGAAGAGAAAAATTAAAAAATAATATAATTTTAAGACACAAAATTATTACTAGTGCGAGAGAGTTTTTAAATAGTCAAGGATTTTTAGAGATTGAAACACCGATTCTTTGTAAAAGTACTCCGGAAGGAGCAAGAGATTATTTAGTTCCATCAAGAATTAATAAAGGCTCATTTTATGCTCTTCCTCAGTCACCACAGATATTTAAGCAAATATTAATGGTTAGTGGCTTTGAAAAATATTACCAAATTGCTAGATGCTTTAGAGATGAAGATTTAAGGGCTGATCGCCAACCCGAGTTTAGTCAAATAGATTTAGAGATGTCTTTTGCAGATGAAGAAGATGTATTTAATGTAACTGAAGGTATGATAAAACAAATTGTTAAGGATGTAAAAGGGTTTGAACTTGCAGATTTTCCAAGAATGACTTATAATGAGGCTATGGATAGATATGGATCTGATAAGCCTGATACTAGATTTGAATTAGAATTATTAGATTTAACGAAAATCCTAAAAGATACATCGATGAACGTTTTTCGTAAGAATATTGAAGATGGTGGCATTGCTAAGTGTTTGATTGTTAAAAATAATGGTGATAAATATTCAAGAACTGATGTGGAACACTTAACAGATTTTGTAAAAATTTATGGTGCTAAAGGACTTGCTTGGCTTAAGTATGATAACGATCAATTCAATGGAGTTATTGCTAAAAACTTAGAAGATGAAAAACTAGAATGGATTAAAAATACTTATGGCGTAGATAACAATGATTTAATACTAATAGTTGCGGATAAGCCAAAAATTGTTTATGCATCCCTAGGGGCCTTAAGAGTAAAGATTGCTCGGGAACTTAGTTTAATTGATGAAGAAAAACTAAATTTCTTATGGATTACTGATTTTCCGTTCTTTGAGTGGAGTGAAGCAGAAAAAAGATGGAAAGCAGAACATAATCCATTTACGATGGTTAAGGATATCAATACTATTAATGATCCAGAACATTGTATATCAAGAAGTTATGATTTAGTTGTCAATGGTTATGAACTTGCTAGTGGAGGAGTTAGAAATCATAAATATCAAGATTTACAAAAGGTATTTAAAGCATTAAGCATTAGTGAAAAAGAAGCTCAAGCTAGATTTGGTTTTATGTTAGAAGCATTTAAATATGGTGTTCCGCCGCATGCTGGTATTGCTCCGGGTATTGAAAGATTAGTCATGGTTTTAGCGGGAACTAATGATATTAAAGATGTTATAGCATTCCCTAAAACCCAAACAGCCCAAGATTTGATGGATGGAGCACCAGATGTAGTAAGTTATAAACAATTAAAGGAACTTGGTATTAAAATAGATTTAGATTAATTTAAGGAGGTTTATGCTAAATATTGAATATACTAAAGGAGTAAAAATAAATGGTGTATTTGAAGCACTGGAAACACTAGATAATATCATTGTTTTATCTCCGCACACTTATTTTGATGCCGTAACTAAATTAGGTAGAATTTATATGAGTCTTAAAAGTGATGCAATATCTAATGTTGAGGTAGATAGAAATTTAGCTAATAATGATGATTTTTTTCAAGTATTAAAGCCCGTGATTGATATGATTGCTTTAAATTTAAATATAACCTTGGAAGGAGATAATTATAAGGCTAAGTTTACATTCTTACTTAATAAAGCTGATGCTATGGGGACAATACTTTTTGATTTTACAGATTATAGTGTAACAAGACTTAGTGATGAAGAGAACTTAAGAACAGGTATTAAAATTACTGATGAATCTGGTGGTTGCGTATATAGTTTTGAATATAAAGATAGAGATAATATAGGAAGGATACGTAATAGATATGAGTAAATTTACAAAAGAAATGGTAGATAGTTATGCTGATAAATTACTTATTGGTTTAACTAAAGAAGAAAATGATTTAGTTTTAAAAGAATTTGATATAATTGATGCTAATATGCAAATTATTGCTGATATGCCAAATATTAGTGATGTTGAGCCGATGACTCATGCTTTAGATGATTTTGAGTTTGTCTTAAGGGAAGATGTGGCAGAAGAATCAATTCCTATTGAAGACTTACTTAGAAATTGTGATAAATATGAAGATAGAGAAATAGAAGTACCGAAGGTGGTGGGATAATGACCGAACTTGGAATAGAAAAATTACATGAAATGCTTAAAAATGGCGAAATAACTAGTGATGAATTAGTTAGTGAATCTTTAGAAAAGTCTAAAAAAGTTCAAGAGTCGTGTAATGCTTTTGTAACTATTATGGATGATGCTAAGGGTGCAAAAGTTACTGATGAACTGTTATCTGGTATTCCATATGGTATTAAAGATAATTATTCTACTAAAGATATACTATCAACTGGTTCTAGTAATACGTTAAAAGATTATGTGCCATTTTTTGATGCCACAGCAGTTGCTAATTTAAAGAGCCGTGGAGCAGTCGGTGTTAATAAAACTGCTTTAGATGAATTTGGTATGGGAGGAACTGGAACTACTGCTCATACTGGGGTTATTCGTAATCCTTGGGATACTTCAAGAATGTGTGCTGGTTCATCAAGTGGTTCTGCTGCAGCAGTTGCTGCTGGTGTTTATCCTTATGCTTTAGGTAGTGATACCGGGGATTCTATTCGTAAACCTGCAGCATTTTGCGGAATTGTTGGATATAAACCCACTTATGGTATGATTTCAAGATATGGACTTTTTCCATTTGCATCAAGCCTAGATACTTGTGGGGTACTTACACGCAGTGTTAAGGATGCCGCAATTGTAGTTGATGCGATGAAGGGAATCGATAAGTATGACCAAACTAGTTGGGATTCAAGTGATATTCATTTATATGATTCAATTGATGGAAACGTAAAGGGAAAAAAATTATTCTATATCAAAGAAATAGTTGATATAAGTAATTATCCGGATGCATCAAACGAACTTAAAAGACATTTAGAAATATTTCATGAAGCAGTAGATAAGTTAAAAGGTCTTGGATGTACAGTTGATGAAGTATCTGTAGATAAGGCATTACTCCAATGCATTCCTAGTGTGTATGTATGTTTATCTTGTGCTGAGGCCACAAGTAATATGTCTAATTTAACTGGTATTATATTTGGTCCAAGAGGTAAGGGAGATACTTATGAGAGTATTATGAAGGATCACAGAACTAAAGGATTTTCGCCTTTAATAAAAAGAAGATTTGTAATTGGTTCATATATTTTACAAAAAGAAAACCAAGAAAGATATTTTGTTAATGCACAACGCCTTAGAAGATTAATTGTAGATAAGATGAAAGAATTATTTGAAAGTTATGATGCTTTAGTTTTACCAGTATCAACTGGTGTTGCTCCATATATTGATGGTTCTAAAGATGAACTAAATAGTGATAATACAGCAATTTTGGAAGAACATTTGCAAATTGGTAATTTCGGAGGTTTTCCATCAATTACGATACCTGATGGATTTATCGATAATTTACCAGTAGGAATAAATATAACAGGTAATTGTAAAAAGGATATAGATGTATTAAATATTGCATATGCACTGGAATCTACAATGGAATATAAAGATATGATTGCGAGGGATTATAGATGAAATATAAAGCAGTAATTGGGCTAGAAATGCATTGTGAGTTAAAAAGTAACTCTAAAGTATTTTCTTCTGCTCGTAATTCTTATAATGAAATAGCCAATGATAATGTAAGACCTGTAGATATGGCTTTTCCGGGGACTTTACCAGTTGTCAATAAAGAATGTATTAGAAAAGCTTTAATGATGAGTATGGTTTTAAACTGCAAACAACCAGAATATATGTATTTTGATCGTAAGAACTATTATTATCCGGATTTACCTAAAGGATTTCAAATTACCCAAATGCATGATCCAGTTGGAGTAAATGGCTCTATTACTATTGAATGTGATGGATATGAAAAAGAAGTTTTAATTCATGATATCCATCTAGAAGAAGATGCTGCAAGTCTAGATCACTTATATGATGTATCTTTAATTGATTATAATAGAGCAGGAGTACCACTTTTAGAACTTGTTACAGAACCATGCTTAAATTCAGCGGAAGAAGCAGTTGCCTTCCTAGAGACAATGCGTAGAATTTATCAATACTGCGATGTATCAGAAGCAGATACCAAAAAGGGCCAAATTAGATGCGATGTCAATGTATCTATAATGGATCCAGATGCAACAGAACTTGGTACTAAGGTAGAAATTAAAAATATAAACTCTTTTGGTAATGTATATGATGCTATCCAATATGAAATAAAAAGGCAATCAGAGTTAAAAGATGCCGGTAGGTATGATGAAGTAGAACAAGAAACAAGAAGATTTGATGAAGAGAGTGGTACTACTATTCATATGCGTAGTAAAGTTGATGCAATTGATTATAAATACTTTGTGGAACCAAACATACCAAAATATCGCATTGATAAGAGTTGGTTAATGGAAATAAGAGAGTCTATTCCAATGCTTCCAAGAGAAAGAAAAGCCATGTATATTAATGATTTTGGGTTATCAGAATATGATGCAAGTATTATTATAAAAGAAAAAGATTATGCCGATTATTTTGAAGAATGCGTTAGACTTGGAATGGATGCAAAAACTGCAGCAAACTGGCTTACAGTACAAATTATTGCTTATTTAGGTAAACATGATATCACTTTAAGTGAATTTTACTTAAAACCAAATATGTTAAAAGAACTAATTGATGAACAAGTAAAGGGAACTATTTCATCAAAACAAGCTAAAGAAATATTCTTTAAGTCCCTAGAAGAAAAAAAAGAACCTAAAACTTATATTAGTAAAGATACTGCTCAAATAACTGATAAGGGTGAAATTGAAGCAATAATTGATACAATACTTCAAAATAATCCAAATCAAATAGAACAATATAAAAACGGTAAAACTAATCTATTTGATTATTTCGTAGGTCAAGTAATGAAAGAAACTAGAGGAAAAGCAAATCCTGTAATAACTAAAGAAATATTAAAAGACAAGTTAGATAATTAGTTAACTTGTCTTTTTCTTTGGTTTGTTTTCTTCGGGATTTTCAATCCTATATTTTTTGATTGCCTCTTTAATTAAAAATTCAATTTCTTTGTTTACACTCCGTGAATGAGCTTCCGCCATTTCTTTTAGTTCTTCCATTAATTCTTCATCTATTCTTAATGGATACGGATTAAATGTTTTCATACTACACCTACCAACTTC
>CALVKN010000008.1 GCA_944332715.1 uncultured Bacilli bacterium | reverse complement strand
CAAACTCTGGCCTTATTTAGTATAGTAATTAATGAATTTGTTTTTGCTTATAACTGTCGAAGTCTAAAAGAACAAATATATGAGAAGGGAATACTATCTAATAAGTATTTAAATATAGGCATTTTAATATTATTTATAATTCAACTTATTGTCTTCTTTACACCGGTAGGTCGGTTATTTGGTTTGGAAATTATTAGCATTTCTCAATTTGTCTTTGTAATGCTTGTTAATTTTGCATCGTTTATTGTACTTGAATTATTTAAGCCGCTTATTGTATGGCTATTTAAAGATAAGTAATCTGTGTTTTATACAGATTATTTTTTTGATAATGACAAGAATTAGTAGATTTGATATAATATTTACAAGTTGTAAAGGAAGGCAATATTATGAAGAAAATTTTAATTATTGTGATTTTATTTATATGTATGTTCCCAGTGACAGCATTTGCCCAAAGAGGCTGTTGTTCCCATCATGGAGGAGTAGTAGGCTGTAGAAGAGATTTAATTGTTTGGACTGGAACTGATAAGAGGGATACGTATGGCAATTATATTATGAAATAGTTTACAAAATTTTATTTTATAAAAGCCACCATTAAAAATAAATAAATTTTAATGGTGGCTGAGTTAAATAGAGTTCAGAGGAGTTAAATAAATAGAAAAGATGTACTGTTTTTTATTGTGATTAAGAAATTACTGGTAATGTAAGAGTTGAAAAGACAAAATTATTCAAGGCAAGGGTGTTTATGTTGATAATTATGTTTTTACTTGCTCATATTGTAAAACTGAATATGATTTTGAATCTTTAGATGAAGGATTATCTAGAATTTATGATGCGTATGAAAAGTTATATTGTCAAATTTCAAAAAAGGTTTAGTAAAATTAACAATTAAATCATATTAGAAATTAAACGTTAATTCTTTTATTGTAGTTTTGTCAAATAAAAGTGACAAAGTAATGACAAACCAACTATAGATTATTTTGACTTGTTAAAATAATCATGAAGTACTTCAGTTTAAGATTTTTAATTAAGTATGTGCATAGAGAAATTATTATATTTTTTTAAATATGGTTGCAACTCTTTATTGGCATCTTCATTTGAATAAAGGTGGCGAGTAACATAAAACTGTTTATTATCCTTCTGTTGACTTCTTTCGACCTTACCATTATGTTTAGGTGTATAAGGTTTAATTAAGTTATGTCGGATAATTGCCTTAGCTAGGCTATATTCAAATATTGTAAGATTGTTTTTATTTTTAGCAATTAACTGTTTGGTAAATTCTAATCTATTATTGGTTACTGAAATTTTGATGGTAAATTGGAATAAATGTTACATATTTATTATAACTGCATAATTATTTTTATTGATTGCCATACATTTATAGACTTTTCCCTTATAATTTGATAGAATTATTATTGAGCTGATATAATGAGAACAAATAATTCATTTAGAAATATTTTATCCGTTGTAATCTTTAATTTAATAGTTGGAATTCTTGGATTTATTAAAGTCCGAGTTTTTGTTAATGGGTTAAGTAATGATATTTATTCTCTAAACCAATTATTTTATCAAATATTTAGTTATATTATTATAACTGATATTGGCTTTGGTTTAATATTGAATAAAAAGTTATATAAAGCTTTTGCCAAAGATGATTTAGATGAAGTTAATAATATATTTAGTACTTCTAAAAAGTTTTATAAATGTATAGGCTTTATAATTATTTTTATTGCTTTAATAATAAGTTCCTTTGTACAATATCTAACGAAAGCCAATGTTAGTAATTATTATATACAATTAATATTTATTATATTTATTATAAAAAATACTATTGATTATTTCTTTATTGCACCAAGATATGTTTTGGAGGCAGACCAAAAACTTTACAAGATAAATTATTTAGTAAAAGGTATTAAAATATTAGAAACAATCATTGAAATTATACTTGTTTTATTGGGGGTGGATTATTTAATAATATTACTTCCGGGTATATTTTTAACCATTGTAATTGATATGTACATCAATAAAAAGATATATAAATTATATCCTTGGTTAAAAACAACAGATAAGTTTGATAAAAAGCATTTAAAAGGAACTAAGGATGTTGTATTTCAAAAAATATCTGGTTTAGTAAATTCTAATACTGACATTATATTGATATCATCTTTTATTAATCCTATTAGCGTTATCATATATACATCGTATAATTATATAACTAAGTATATAACAGATACCATTTATGTTATATCTTCTTCAATTGTTCCTAGTTATGCTAATGTATTAAACAAAGAAAACACTGATAAAAGTTTTTCTGTTTTTTCAGAAATAAATATATTATTCTTATTTATAGCTAGTTTTGTTTTTATAATGCTTTATGGCTTTTTGACTCCATTAATAACATTTTGGGTAGGTGAAGAATATATTGTAAATAATTTTGTTCTTTTGCTTTTTTGCTTAATTGCTTTTCAACTTATTACTGAAAGGCCATTTACAGTAGTTATAAATAGTGAAGGTTTATTTAAAGAAACAAGATTATCAGCAATATTACAAGCAATTATTAATTTATTATTATCAATTGCTCTAGTAAATGTTATGGGTATATCTGGAGTTTTAATTGGTACTATAATATCGACATTTTTAACAACTTTTATAATGAATACAAAACTAATATATAATAAAATATTCAAAGAGAAAGTTATTAAATATTTTAGAAATTATTTGGTGATTTTTTTGGTAAATATTATATTTGTTGTTTTGTTTAATTTATTGAAATTAAATGTTAATACTATTATTAGTTGGATAATTTATGTGTTAGTATTTAGTTTATTGGTTTTAACTATTTTGTTTGGAATATATTATGTTTTATTCAGGTCATTTAGGATGCTTGTAGCACGTGGTGTTTATTTTATCAAACAAAAACTAAATAAAGGAGAGTAAGAATGTATCAAAAAGTTAAAGAATATATTACTAGAAAAGAATTTATAGAAAAAATTTTAATGATTTTTCTAATTATACAACCATTATTGGATTTTTATTTTTTATATGATGAAAGTAAGTTTAACTTTTTGGGCTTTTCTATTCCCACTATTTTTAGAATTGTTGGAATGGGAGTTTTAGGTTGTTTATTTTTAATAGTTATGAATAAAAATAAAGAACTAAAGTATTACGTTATTTATTTAATTTTAGTGGTTATTTATTTTGTGATGCATCACTATAATGCTCTTAATTTTACATCGTTTTATGGTGGATATGATTTTGGCTATAGTGTAGTCGGAGAATTATTTTACATAATCAGAATGCTTATGCCTTTAGCAATGATTATAATATCTTCCCATTATGCATTTGATGATAATAAAATTAGAAAAATTGTTTCTTGGTTAGTGTTTATTATTTGTGGTTTTATAGTAATTACCAATATTTTTGAAATATCTTTAGGTTCTTATAGCAAAGAAATTATAAAGGGAAATATTTTTTGCTGGTTTACAGCTGATAAGTGTGATTTAAATTATTTAGATTTAGCCTCTAAAGCATTTTTTAATGATCCAAATAGATTGTCAGCTCTTTTAGTTTTAATTGCACCTTTATTATTTTACAGTTTTATAAGGAAAACAAATTATAAAAATGCTTTCTTGATTATATTAATGTTTTTAGGTATGTTTATGTTAGGTACGAAAGTTAGTACATATGGTTTTTTAATGATTTTAATATTTTCTTTATTAGGTTATTTATTCTTTAGTTTAATTAAGAAGGAATTGTTTTATTCATTTAAAGTTAGTGCTTTTTTAGTAATATTATTAGTTATAACTATTATAATTTTACCTAATTCTCCAGCTATAAATAGAAATCATGTTGATAATATACTAATAACTGATTATAATTCAAATGTTGATGGGGCTTTGAGCGAAAATGAAACTATTATGACTGATTTGAATGAAACAATTAAAGAAGAATATTTAAAAGAAAATAATGATACTTCCAAAAGTTATAGAGAAATGCTTGTCAGCTTATCTAAAAAACAACAAAATGAATTATTATTTTCTTTTATTGAAGATAACTATGAAGAATATCGTATTAATCCTCAGTTTATAATAGACTCTTATCCTTACCAAATGGATCCAATATTTTGGTATGATATTATGAATTTGGATTTAGATAAAAGACTCGACTTTCGCTATATAGAACAAGCGATGCTTGAACGAATAAAAAATGTCAATGCTAATAAGTTAGATGATTTTTTTGGAATTACTTTTACGCGTATGGGCAATGTATTTGATTTAGAAAGAGACTTTTTGTCACATTATTATACACTTGGTATTGTAGGTTTAATTTTATTGTTAGTACCATATTTAATTGTTGTTATTGTATGTGGCATTAAAATCTTAATTAATTATAAGAATAAGATTAATTTGAAAAATTACTTTCTTTTAATGGGAATAGGTATTTCACTATTTGCAGCTTTTTATTCTGGTAACGTAATGGATGGTTTGATTGTAACCTTAATGCTTGGCTTTGTAATTGGGCAGTTAATTAATAGTGTTTTTAAAAAGGAAAAAGTAAATACAAATATAAAGTTTACTTTAATTATGCCAACATTTAATGATTCTGAAACCATAGAAGAATCTATAAATTCAGTATTAAAACAAAAATATAATAACTGGGAACTTTTAGTAGTTGATGATGGTTCAACTGATAATACAAAAAATGTTGTGCAAAATAAAATTAAAGGTATAAAAAATATTAGATATTTTTATCAAGAAAATCAGGATCAATTAAGGGCGATAAGTAGTGTTCTTGATGAAATTACGGGAGATTATATTTTAATACTTCATTCAGATGATGTGTTATATGATGAGATAACTCTTTTAAAAACTTCTAAGATTCTTGCTAATAATGATTATGATGCTATTATTGGTGATATAATTACTATGGATAATAACATGAATAAAACCGGGGTTATTAGAGTATTAGATTATAATAAATGGCAAAAAAACATGGCTTTATGTTTACTTTGGTTAGGTAGAAATTTATTTGTTGATGTAGCAATTTATAAAAGAGATGTTTTCATAAAAAAAGTTGCTAAAAATTATTTAACATGGAATACTCCAAATTGGTTATTGCTTGGGGATGATTGTGATATGTTAAATATTAATAAAGTAAATTACAGTTTTATTAGATATCGTGTGTTTGAAGGTAATTATATTAATAATGAAATAGGGATGCTTAATGTAATAAATGGAGAATTAAGAACCGCAACAAGACTTATGAAATATTTTTATGTTCCATTTTATAAATATCAATATATATTATTTAGATGTTTTAATAAATTGAAATTAACCAATATTTATTTTCCTATTTATTTTAAAAAAGAAAGTAAAAATAAAGTTGAAGTAATAAAATTTATAATTAATAAAAGATATGGGGCAGATTATGATAAATATAAGAGTCTAAAAGCCTTAGTAAGTTTTTATGAAAATTATCAAAAAAGAAGTATTGTAATAAAAAATATTCCAGAAAATGAATTTATATATCTTGGTTCAGATATTAGAAAATTTAATAAAAATTTATTGAATAACAATTTAAGCAAATTATATGATAATTTTCTTGATGAAATGCTAGTGGGATTTGATGAAATAAAGACTACTAAAAAAGAGTATGAAAAAGTTGTCAATATAACAAAATTTATGTGTATTTATCCTTTTGTTAAAATAAGCATAATAAAAAGTGGTGATAATCATGAGTAAAATTCCTAAAAAAATTCATTATGTTTGGGTGGGTAAAAGTCCAAAAAGTAAAGATATATTAAGATGTATGAAAACTTGGTCTAAGCATCTAGAGGGTTATGAAATAATTGAGTGGAATGAAGATAATTTTGATATAAATGCTCATCCTTTTTGTAAAAAGGCATATGAAGCAAAAAAATGGGCATTTGTAAGTGATTATATAAGGGCATATGTTATATATCATGAAGGGGGAATATATTTGGATACGGATATAATTCTTTTAGATAATTTTGATAAGTTTTTAGATCATGATGCTTTTGTTGGTTTTGAAAATACTGAAAATCCTTTTACTGCAGTTTTTGGTGCTAAAAGAAAGCATCCATTTGTAAAAAAAATACTTGATTATTATGATGAATTAGATAATTATAGTTTTAATTTTGCAGATAATAATACTTTGTCGGTATCTAATTTATTGGTTAAAGAATATAAATGTAAAAAAAATAATAAATTTCAAATTTTAAAAGATGGTATTGTGGTATATCCTGATTATGTTTTATGCAATCCCTCTAAAAATTCAATAAGTATACATATATTTACAGGAACTTGGTTAACTGATAAAAGATCGGTGAAATACAAATTTACAAAATGGTTAAAATTAAGATTAACTACTAAAAATAGAGCAGAGTTATACAGAAGGATAGTAAGAAGGAAATAAAATGAAGAAAATAAAGATATTGGGGTTACATCTAAATTATGGAGGAGTAGAGCAAGCTATAATTAATCAAGCTAATATGCTATGTGATAATTATGATGTAGAATTAGTAGTTGTTTATAAATTAACTGATAAACCAGCATTTGAAGTTAATAAAAAAGTAAAAATAAAATATTTAACTAATGTAAAACCTAATAAAAAAGAGTTTTTAGAACTATATAAAAATAAAAATTATATAAAGATGTTTTTAGAGGGAATTAAAAGTATATACATTCTTTTTAAAAAGAAATCTTCATTAAAGAAATATATTAAAAATATAGATGCTGATATTGTTATTTCTAGTAGAATAGAAATTACAAAGATATTAAATAAGTTAAAAGGGAAAAACATTGTTAAAATTGCAGAAGAACATGTACATCATAATAATAATTTAAAATATGTAAATACCTTGAAAAAAAATACAAATAATATTGATTATTTAGTAAGTGTTTCTGAACATTTAAATGAATACTATAAAAATATTATTGATGCAAAGTGTATTTATATTCCTAATAGTTTAACTTCTTGGCCAATGGAATGTTCTAAACTTAATAATAAAAATATTGTATCTGTTGGAAGACTTTCTAAAGAAAAGGGGTTTTTAGATTTAATAGAAGTTATTAAAAGAGCAGTTGCTAAAGATAGAGAAATACATTTAGATCTTATTGGTGATGGAGAAGAATATAATAATATTATGAATTTAATAAAAAAATATTCTTTAGAAAAAAATATTACGTTGCATGGTTTTCAAAATCAAGATTATATTAGTGAAATATATAATAATTCTAGTTTATATTTGATGACTTCTTATGAAGAATCGTTTGGAATTGTTTTAATTGAAGCTGGATCTCACATGGTTCCAGCGATGGCATTTAGCAGTGCTCAAGGAGCAAATGAAATTATCAAAAATAATAAAAGTGGGTATATAATAGAAAATAGAAATATTGATTTAATGGTAGAAAAAATATTATATTTACTAAATAATAGGGATGTATTAGTAAATATGGGAGATGAAGCAAGAAAAGTAGCACATAGTTACTCTTTTGAAGAAGTAAAAAAAATTTGGTTAAATTTTTTAGATAACACTTAAAAAATGTGGTATTATATTAATAGGAGTGCATATGAAATTAGAAGTAAATGGCTATTCAATATATATAATTTTATTAGTAACAATTTTGGCAAGTTTTATTTTAACTTTTTTAGCTAAAAGAATTGCTTTGCATGTAAATGCTTTAGATTTACCAAATGAAAGGAAAGTTCACAAAAAGCCGATGCCTAGGTGTGGAGGAATTGCTATATTTGGTAGTTTTATTTTAGGATATATGATTTATGGTAGTCCAACTACTCAGATGCTTTCTATTTTGATTGGTTCATTTATTATTGTTTTAACTGGTTTTGTCGATGATATTAAACCTATTAAAGCAAGAACTAAATTTTTCTTTCAAGTCTTGGCGGCATGTATTGTAGTTTTTTACGGTGAAACTTACTTTAATGAAATAACTTTACTTGGTTTACATTTTAATTTTCCCTATATAATTAATACAATAATTTCTGTAATATTTATCGTTGCTATAACTAATGCCATTAATTTAATTGATGGTTTGGATGGTTTAGCTGCTGGTATTAGTGCAATTAATTTTGCAACGATTGCTATAATTGCCTTTATCGTCAATAAAATTGGTGGGTTAGATATAATACTATCTGTTATAATGCTAGGAGCAACGATAGGTTTTTTAATACACAATTTTCCTCCTGCAAAGATATTTATGGGAGATACAGGAAGTTTATTTTTAGGCTTTATGATTGCAGTCATATCTTTATTAGGTTTTAAGATGACTACAATTACTTCTTTATTAGTACCTCTTTTAATATTAGCAATTCCAATATTTGATACTTTACTTGCTATATTTAGAAGATTATTAAAAGGAGAATCTATTGGTACGCCAGATAAAGAACACTTTCATCATCAATTATTGAAAATGAAATTTTCTACTAGAAAATCTGTATTAATTATTTATTTTATTAATATATTATTTTCAGCAGTGTCAATTTTTTATGTAATTGGTGATAATCAAATTGCTATTGGATTATATGTGGCGTTAATGATTTTACTATTATTTTTAGTTTTGAAAACGGATATATTATTTGCTCACAAAAAAGAAAAATTACGAAAAAAGTAATTTTTTTTAAGAAATTTTGTACTTTTATGCCTGTATTTTGAAAATTCTTTTTAATTTACTATATTTGTGTTATAATTGCATTATAAGATTTTTTTGTTTAGATTCTTTATAATTAAGAAAATATTTTTGATATTAAAAATTCTTTTAAAAAGTACATTAAAAGCGGAGGTAACATGGGGTTTATTGTAGTAAATGATATAAAATGGGAAAGAAGTAATTTGATTTTAGAGTTGAATGAAAAAGTAAAAAGTTGTGAGGTTATAGGAAAGAAAAACTTTTTTATCCCAGCTTTTAAAGATAACATTATTAAAATTTGTGTTACTAATATTAATGAATCATCAATAGAAGAAGATTCTTGGAATATAGAAGTTAATGGAGAATGTGTAAAAATTATAGATGAGTTGTTGCCTAAATTGGATGATAAATCAAGAATTTTTAAATATAGAAGAGGTTATTATGCTCTTACAATTACTTTTAATGTATTAAATAATGATGCTTTTGTATTAGAAAGTTCTTATTATATGAAAAACAATAAATATAAAAAATATATTAGATTAAATGAAGGAAATAAAATTAAAGAAAAAGTACAAATAGTTTTGAAATTGTTGATGATTAATTTGATAAATGCTATTTATAATCTGATTTTTATATTTAATAGCAAAAAAAATAATATACTATTTTTATCAGAAAATTCTGACGAATTATCAGGTAATTTAAAAAGTTTATATAATTATTTGGACACAAAAAAAGAATATTCTATTTATGTTTGGAATTATAATTTATATAAAAAAAACTCCAAAATATTAAGGATTAAAGAACTTATTTTTTTAGGAAAATCTAAATATGTTTTTGTTGATAATTATGTCTCCTTGTATAATATTATTAAAAAAAATAAGAATCAAATATTAGTACAATTGTGGCATGCTGGCATTGGATTTAAAGCTGTTGGTTATGCTAGGTTTGGGAAGGAAAATAGTCCACATGCTTTTGTGTCTTCACATAGACAATATGACTATGCAATTGTTGATAAAAAAGAACTGACTGACACTTATAAAGAAGTTTTTGGTATATCACAAAACAAAATTATATCATGTGGAATGCCAAGATTAGAAAACTATATTAACAAGTATAATATTAAACATATAAGCAATAATTTGATAGAAAAATATCCTATTATTAAAAATAAAAAAGTAATTTTGTTTGCTCCTACATATAGAGGAGAAAGTGCTGAAAATGCTTATTATGATTTTAGCAATATAAACTTAGATGAAATAAATAATTTTTGTGAACTTAATAAATTT
The DNA here is from genome assembly GCA_944332715.1 of uncultured Bacilli bacterium. GTDB lineage: Bacteria > Bacillota_I > Bacilli_A > RF39 > UBA660 > Onthocola_B. Next base: position 31,037 of record CALVKN010000008.1, on the reverse strand, counting down.
ATTTTTGTTTTAAAAAATCATCCATTTATAAAAAATAAATTGAAAATCAAAAACAAATATCAAAATAATATAGTTGACTTATCACATGAAAACATAAATGATTTATTATTTATAACTGATATATTAATTACTGATTATTCTTCATGTGCATATGAATACTCTTATTTTAATCGTCCTTTGATTTTCTATAGATTTGATAAATATTTATATGAGTTTAAACGGCCAATGCATACTATTAATTTTTTTTCAAAATGTCAATATGAAGTTGAAACCTTTGATGATTTGATGACTTTATTAAAAAAAATGAAAAACGTAAATTGTAAACAACAATTTAATAATGTAGTTATAACTAAAAATGAAAGTTGTCAAATTATAGAAAAAATAATTTTGAAAGGAGAAGAAGATGTTAGGATTACTGATTAAAATATTTATTTGTTTTATGAATATTGTGTATGTATTTTTAAAATTATTACCAACGAAGAATAAAATTACTATGATTAGTAGACAATCTAATAAGATTAATGTTGATTTTAAATTGTTAAAAAAAGAATTAGAAAAAAAGCATGAAGTTGTTTGTTTGTGTAAAACGTTGGATGGTGGTATAAATTCTACGTTTCCAACAAAAATTAAGTATGTATTTCATATGTTTAGACAAATGTATCACCTAGCTACTTCTAAAGTCTGTTTGTTAGATTCATTTTGCCCAGTAGTTAGCATATTAAAACATAAAAAAAAATTAGTGATTATACAAATGTGGCATTCAATTGGAACTATGAAAAAGTTTGGTTATAGTATATTAAGCAAAGAAGAAGGTAGTAATTTTAAAATTGCAAAAGCAATGAAAATGCATAAAAATTATACTGTAGTATATGCGTCTTCTAAAAATTATGCCCAAAATATTGCTAAAGGATTTGGAATTCCTCCTGAAAAGGTAAAAATATTTACATTGCCAAGAGTTGATTTGTTAAATAATAAAATATATGAGAAAAAAATTAAAACGAAAATATATGAAAAATATCCACAATTAAAAGAAAAAGAAAATGTTTTATATGCCCCGACTTTTAGAAAAAAAGAAAAAGAATTGAAAAAAAACATTGATAAATTAATAAACAAGATGGATTTTAATAAATACAATTTAATAATTAAATTGCATCCGTTATCAAAAATTACTATTTGTTCCGATAAAGCGATAATTGATAAAAAGTTCACTACGTTTGAAATGCTTTTTATCACTAATAAATTAATTAGTGATTATTCATGTATAATCTATGAGGCTGGCATTAGAAATATTCCTTTGTATTTTTATTTGTTTGACAAAAATGATTATGAAGTAGTGAGGGGAATAGAATTGAAATATAATGAACTTCCTGGATATCAAACTGAAAGTGCTAAAAAACTATGTTTATACTTAGAAAAAAAATATGATATGAACTATTTGAAAAAATTTATAAAAAAATATGTAAGTAATACGAAAAATTGTACATATAAAATAGTAAAAAATATTGAAAAATTTATGAAGTGAGGCATGATAAAATGAATGATACAATATTATTTTTAATAATTACTTATGGCAATTTAAATAATTTAAATAATACTTTGAAAAGTATTATTGTAAATAATAGTGGTAATTGTAAAATATTTGTTGCTTGCGATAAAAATGAAATAGAAAGTGAACTGAGCTGTTATGATAAAATAGAATTTATTGATTTGAATAATAGGAAAAATACAAAAAAAATTCTAGAAAATGAAGAATATAAATTTATAACAATAATTCAAGAAGGAAACGAATACATAAATATTGATTTTTCTCAAATTATAAAATTAGATGCTGATTTAGTAAATATTAATTCAAAACAAAAGCATTTAAGTAAAAATTTTAATTATATAAGCAATATATTAGATACGTATTTTATAAATAAGAAATTGTTTGTTGCAGCCCTAAATAATATTGAAAATGTTTATTTTTTTCATAACGATTTATATTTGTTATTGGAATTGTTTTTAAAAAAAACAACTAGAATCTTTTTATTGAAATTTAAAATTCTTATAAGATCAAATTATGAAGTTTCTAAAGAAAATTTATTAGAGGAATATCAAAAGCAATGGTATACTGAGTTTTTGGATATATATAATGAAATATTTAAAAAATTAAATTATTATAAAATTAAATGTGATGATATAGAATATTCATTTTTATTAACTATTCAAACTTTATTTTCGAGAAATGAAAACACGAAAAATAAGCAAGTATTAAATAAAAATGAGTCTGAAAAATTTATGGATTCTATTATAGAGATTTTAAAGAATATTTCTGATGATAAAATAAGTGATATAAGCAATAAATTATATGTATTGTATTTATTGAATAATAAATATAATAATTTAAAAAAGCCTTTTTATAACAGATATAATGATGTTTTATATTTATTATATAGAAATCAAATAATTGATCAATCAAATAAAAATAATATAAGGATTTTATTAATGGAATATAAAGAAAATAGTTTAATTATTTTTGGAAATATTAAATTTTCTATTTTAGAAGATAAGATAAGAATTTATGCTAGTTACAACAATCAGAAATATTATGCAAGTAAAATTGATTTAACTACAAAAATAAAAGTATTTGGTGAAGATATATGTTCGACCTATAATTTTAAAATTATTGTGCCATTAGTTGATATTGATGAAGAAAAAATGGTTAAATTTTTTATTGAAACTGGGTTCGGCAGTATAAGTAGTAATATTAATTTTGTTCGACCTTTATCTAGATTAACAAAAATGAGATACGCATATTGGGAATGTGGAAATTTTACAATAAAATATTATAAACCTGGTCTTTTGATAAAGAGAAACACAAAGCTGGAACATTTGAAAAGAGAGGTTTTATATGTTCTTAGTCTATTGATTAGAAATAAAGATGCTTTTTTAATAAGAATGCTTTACAATTTTACAAAACCAATATATAAAAACAGAAAAATTTGGTTATTTGAGGATAAAATATATAAAGGCGGAGATAATGGAGAATATTTATATAGGTATTGTCTATCGCAAAATGATGGTTATGAAAAATATTATGTTTTAAAAAAAGATTGTGACGATGCTAAAAGATTTAAAAATGAAGGAATAAAATTTTTAAAATATGGAAGTATTAAGCATCATTTGTTGTTTTTAAATAGCGATATAGTTTTTTCTACTCATAATGGGGTTCCATCGCATCACGATTTTGGAAAAGAAAGAGAGAAATTTTTTAGAGGAATTTATAATAGTTATAATATATGTATTCAACATGGTTTGACAGTCCAAAATATTCCGCATTTAACTAATAAAATAAATGATAATATACAATTGTATATGTTAGCATCAAATGTAGAAAAAATAAATATTATGGAAAATGGATTTGCTTATAATGGGGATGAGTTAAAAATAACAGGTTGCCCACGATATGATGGCTTGAAAAACAATGATAAACGACAAATTTTAATAACTCCATCATGGAGAAATTATTTGGCTGTACCAGTTGTAAATATTGAAGAAACAAGAGATAAAAATTCTGATTTTAAAGAATCTATATATTTTAAAATTTATAATAATTTAATTAATGATAAGGAATTTATTAATTGTGCTAAAAAGAATAATTATAAAATAGTATATCTATTACACCCTTGCACAAGTTCCCAAATTGACGATTTTGATAAAAATGAATATGTGGAACTAGTAGCAGCCACTGATAATATGAATTATGAAAAAATATTAACGGAATCAAGTTTAATGGTAACTGACTATTCTGGTGTACAATTTGATTTTGCATATATGTATAAACCAATATTATACTATCAACCAAATGAATTACCACCTTCATATGATGAAGGTGCATATAAATATGATTCTATGTCTTTAGGTAAAATAATAAAAGATCATAAAACTTTAATAAAAGAATTATGCAAATATATGGAAAATGATTGTAAATTAGAAGTACAATATAAAAAAAGAATTGATGAATTTTTTGAATACCATGATTATAATAATTGCAAACGTATTTACGATGAGGTGTTAGAAAATGAAAAGAAAAGAAACAAAAAAAATAATTGATTGGATTGACTTTTTAAAGGCAATAGGTATCTTTTTGGTAGTAATAGGTCATTCATTTTGTCCTTTAGGAATAAGAAAGTTTATATATGCCTTTCATATGCCACTTTTCTTTTTAATAGGTGGATTAACATTTAAACCTGATAAATATAATAATTTAAAAGAAGTAGTAATTGATAAAGCAAAAAAATTATTAATTCCTTATTTATTTATAAATATTTTTACTTTACCAATTGTATATGTGCGATATGTACATTTATATCACCAAAGTTTTGATTTGGTTTACTTTTTGAAAGGCCTTATATATGCTCAACCAGATTATCTACCAATTGTAAATGGTCCAACTTGGTTTATTCCTACATTATTTTTATGTGAAATAGTCTTATATATTGCTTATAAGGTATTTAATAGAGATAAAAAAAGCCTGTTTTTATTTTCATTGCTTCTTATTTCAATAGGATATTCAGAAAGCATTACTAGTAATGAAATTTTTATGCCATGGCACCTTAATTCTGTGCCTGTTGCATGTTCTTTTACAATAATAGGGTATTTATTTATTAATTATTGGAGTAAAACTCTATTTGAATATAGTGATAATCATAAATTTAAAACATTACTTATATCAATTTTATTTTTAATTGTGGGTGGTATTATTGCTGTATTTTTAAATGGAAATGTTTCTTTTGGGGGAAATAAGTATAAGTCAATTATTTATACTATGTTAGCTTGTTATTTATTAATTTTTGGTTTTGTATTATTAGTAAAAAATATAAAAAAATCAAAATTATTATCATTTATTGGAAGAAATTCAATTATAATTTTAGCATTACATTCTCCAATAATAAAATTTATATCTTATTATTATCCTGATTTTAATGTGCCTTCTGTAAAATCATTGTTTATAGGTTGTTTACTTTTCATAGTACTGCTTCCTTTAACATTTATTGTGGAAAAATATTTTCCTTTTGTAGTAGGAAATTTAAAAAAATATAATAAAACACATAAAGCAATTATTGGAGTTAGTATGGTTTTAATTTTAGTGGTATTATTTATATTACAAAGTAGGCAAGTATGAATATATTAATTATTTCTTATTTTGACGATAATTTTGGAGATATGTTAATAAGAACATGTTTTGAATGTTTATTAAAAGTTGTTTTAAAAAACTGCAATGAAAGTGATTATTTGATATCATGTATGCCTCTTAAAGAAATTGACGAGGATAAAATAAAAAAATCTAATATTGTCTTTTTTGCTGGTGGTGGTCTAATTGGTAATAGTTATTTAGATTTTTATAAATATGTTAAAAAAATATTAGATTTATGCACAAATTTTAATATTCCTGTCTATTTTTCCTCTATTGGAATTAATAATATGGATGATGGTTCAAATGAAATAAACAACAATTTACAAAAATTGTTAAATAGCCCTTGTATTAAAAAAATTGCTGTTAGGGAAAATAAAGATTTTTTTGAAAAATATAGTAATAAAATTAAAATCAGTGAAGTTTGCGACCCCGCAGTATGGGTTAGATATGTTTACAATATTATTCCTAAATATAATGATGTAGTGGGAATAAATGTTGTAAGAGGAGGATTATTTAAAGATAATAATGTAGATTGGAAATTTAAAGATGAAATAAATTATTTAATATCTTTAAAAGAAATGTTAGAAAAAGAAAATATTAATTATGTTTTTTATACTAATGGCAGTTTTTTAGATAATGTTGCTTTAAGACATATTGTTAAGAAATATGATATTGATAAAAATCATTATAAATTAATTAATACATCAAAAGAATTAGTAGAAATGGTTTCTAATTTTAAATTTGTTTGTTCTATAAGGATGCATTCAGCAATTATATCTTATTCATTTGGAATTCCTTCAATAAATATAATATGGAATGAAAAAATAAAACATTTCTATAAAAATATAAAAAGAGAAGGGGATATGTTTTATATAGATGAAATTAATTTAGATAAAATACTACAAAAAATTAAAAATTCAAAAAGATTTGTTCCAAGAAAAAAATATATGATGTCTTTATATTTTTATTTATTTGAAATATTCTGTAAAAATCAGAATGTAGAAATGTTTAACTTTAATAGAATTACTGAAGAGTTGAAATCATATAAAATAAATGACGATTGTATTGATATGTTTTATAAAATAAAAAAGGGCGAAAATAGTTATTTAAATAAAGATGATAAATTTAAAAAAATAGAAAAAGAATTAAAAATTACAAAGAAAAAGTTAGAGGAAAAAGAAATAAAGATAAAAAAATTGGATAAGAAAAATAAAGAAAATCAAAATATTATACAAGAGCTAACGGAAAAGATTATAAATATTAATAAAAAGTTAAATTCTGCTAAAAGGGAAAATATAAAATTAAGAAATTCTTTATCGTGGAAAATAACTAGTCCTTTGAGAAAAATTAGAAGTTTATTGATACATAAAAAATAATATTTACTATAAATTTTTAATTAGTTATGATATAATATTTTTCAATTAAAAGGAGGAATGATATGAAAAATATAGCAATCGTGTTTGCAGGAGGTACTGGAAGCCGTATGGGTTCTGAGCTTCCAAAACAATTTTTAGAAGTAAATGGTAATGCTATTATTATTCACACTTTAAATCGTTTTGAGGAAAATGAAAATATAGATGAAATCTATGTGGCTTGTATTAGTGAATGGATACCTTATTTAGAAAATTTGATTAAACGTTCAAGTATAACAAAAGTAAGAAGAGTATTTCCTGGTGGAAATACTGGACAAGATTCAATTTTTATTGGTTTAAGCGAAGTAAAAAATGATCATGATAATGCAATTGTTTTAATTCACGATGGTGTAAGGCCACTAATTACTCAAGAAGTAATAAATCGTTGTATTGAAAGTGTAAATACTTATGGCAATGCTATTACATCAACACCCTGTTTTGAAACTCCTATCATAAGTAATGATGGTGATTTAGTAGAATCTATGCCAAGTCGAAAAATAGTTTATACTGCACAAGCCCCTCAATGTTTTTATTTGAATGATATTTATGAAGTTCATTTAAAAGAAAGAAAAGTTAATCCAAGTTATGATGGTATAGTAGATTCTTGTGGCTTGATGTTTAAGTATGGAATTAAATGCCATTTAATTGAAGGAAATAGAGGAAATATAAAAGTAACTACTCCAGAAGATTTTTGTACTTTAATTGGAAATTTAAATGCTCATGATTATGCTCAGTTTTTAAGTCTAGAGAGAAATATGCAAGATAAAAGGAGAGGTAGATAATGAAATATACTAAAATAGTAAACGAAGATGTAGAAGATATCATAAAATATTGTGATGGAAATAAATTAAAAGAAAAACTCAGTAATAAAACAATTTTAGTTACAGGGGCATCTGGAATGATAGGGTCTTATTTCATATATACATTAATGAAATTAAATGAAATGTTTGATGCAAATATAAAAATATTAGCATTTTTGAGAAATACTTCAAAATTAGATGAAAATATAAAAAATAATCCAAATGTAGAAATAATAATAGGTGATGTAACAGACTCTATAAATATTAATCAAAAAATTGATTTTATTATTCATGCTGCTTCTCCTGCTAGTCCTAAAATAATGAGAGAACATCCAGTTGAAACAAACTTTGCTAATACGATTGGAACAGCTAATACTTTAAAACTAGCTTTAGCTAATGAATCTCAAGGATATTTATTTATATCATCTAGGGAGGTGTATGGGGAACCGAGTCCTGGTCAAGAATTATTTACTGAAGATGGTCCCTTGGGACAAGTTAATCCATTGGTTCCTAGAAATGGCTATGCCGAAGGAAAGAAAGCAGCAGAAAACATGTGTAGTTCTTTCAAAGAAGAATATGGTTTAAATACAAAAATTGTTAGATTAGCACACACTTATGGTCCTGGTATGTCAATTTACGATGGTAGAGTACAAGCTGATTTTTTAAAAAATGTCTTAAATAATGAAAATATAGTTTTAAAAAGTGATGGTTCTTCAATTCGTACATATACGTATATTGCTGATGCTTTAAAAGGCATGTTACTTGTCTTGCTTTATTCCAATGATTTAGTTTATAATATTGCGGATGAGCAATCCAAAACTTCAATAAAGGAGTTGGCTGAAACTTTAGTTTCGATTGAACCTGAGAAAAAGTTAAAATTAGTTTTTGATATTCCAGAAACTGCAGATAAAGGAGCTTCCTCATTTAAAATTGGCATTTTATCTACCGAAAAGATTAGAACAGAATTAAATTGGCATCCTAAATATAGTATCAAAGAAGGATTTAAAAGAACATTGGAACATTTACAAGAAGAATTAGAAATTGAGAAAAGAAAACCAGGGGAAATATTAGGAAGAAAATTAAATTAACTTCCTTTTTATTTTATGAGAAATAATGTAAGTATAGAGGTATGAAAACATTTATGGGTAGTTCAAGAAACTTAGTAGTAACTAGAATGTTCACATGAGGTATATATAGCAAAATTATACTCTTTTGGTTTATATTAATACAACTTATGGACTTTATTGTTTATATTTGCTAAAATATAAATGTAGGTGTAAGCAATGAAAAATATTAAATTGTTTTTTAAAAATATAAAAAAATATAATAAATATGCAATTAGATCCGCTAAGGCGGAACTTAAAAGTGAAGTTGCTGATTCATACTTGAATTGGTTATGGTGGATTATTGAACCATTATGTTTTATGCTTATTTATGTATTCATTTTTAGTGTTGTATTTGAAAATGATACCCCATACTTTGCTTCTTTTGTCTTTATTGGGCTTGCTGCTTGGGATTTTTTTAATAGAATGCTATCTGGAAGTGTAAAATTAATTATGAGTAATAGAGGTTTAGTAAGTAAAGTATATATTCCAAAATATATTTTATTACTTTCCAAGTCTTATACTTATATATTTAAATGGTTTATTTCTTTAATTATTACCTTTGTTTTAATGATATTTCAAGGTGTTCCATTTTCTTTTCATATTTTGTTTATAATTCCTATAATCATAATTTTATATATTTTGTCTTTTGGAATTGGAATGATACTAATGCATTTTGGTGTATTATTTAATGACTTATCAAATTTAATAAAAATAGTTTTAAGAATGATATTTTATTTATCTGGTGTTTTTTATAATATTAGAGAAAGACTTGATGGTGTATTACAATATGTATTATTGCGTGGTAATCCAATTGCATTTTGTATGGATGAATTAAGAAAAGTTATGTTAGAAGTAAAGTTTCCTAGTTTTGAAGGATTGGCAGTGTGGTTGTTAATTGCTATTACTATAAATATTATTGGAATAAATATTATTCATAAAAATGAAAATAGTTATGCTAAGGTGATATAATGAAAAAAGATAAAAACATTGCTATAACAGTTAAAGATTTACATATTTATTATAAGGGTTTAAGTAAAAACTCAATTCGTGCATCGTGGACGAAGTTTAATAATAAAGTTGAAGTGTTTGAAGCTTTAAAAGGTATTAGTTTTGAGGTGGAAGAAGGAAAAATACTGGGAATTATTGGTAAAAATGGTAGTGGCAAATCGACATTGCTAAGAGCTATTGCTGGGATTTTCTCTCCAGATAAAGGAAGTGTAAACCTACATAACAATACTATATCATTATTGTCAATTGGAGTAGGTTTCAATAATAAATTAACTGGTTATGAAAATATTTATTTATCAGGTATGCTTTTAGGTTTTAGTGAAAGCGAAATAAAGAAAAAAGAAAAAGAAATAATTGACTTTGCAGATATTGGAGACTTTATGTATAAACCAGTTAAAACTTATTCTTCTGGTATGCATTCTAAACTTGCTTTTGCTATAACAGCAATCCTAGAGACTGATATAATTTTAATTGATGAAGTTCTATCAGTAGGTGATGCTAAGTTTAAAAAGAAAAGTTATAATAAAATGAAAGAATTAATATCAGATGATAAAAGGACTGTTTTAATAGTTTCGCATAGTCTTGATACAATAAAAGAACTATGCAATGAGGTCGTCTGGTTAAACGATGGTAAAATTGTAAAGGTTGGAAAACCAAAAGAAATTATAAAAGAATACGAAAAGTTTATGGAAATTTAATACTTCCAAAAAATAGAAAGAAAATTGTCATTTATGAAAAGAAAAATTAGTTTATTATTTATAATATTATTACCGTTTGTTGATTTAATTACAGCATTAAATGAAAGATATGGATTTATGCCAATATCAATAGGCATTATCTATAAATTTTTAATAGGTATTTTTTTAGTGATTTACATACTTCTTTTTAGTAAGAGTAAATATAAAACTATTAATATTATATATTGGTTAATTTGTCTTTTATATGTATTTGTTTATTTTTTATCTAAACAATATATATTTATGGAAAAAAATGTTTTTATAGAATTATCAAATTTAGCTAAATTTATTTATACTGGATTTGTTTTCTTTGGCTTTTTAACTTTAGTAGATGACTTGAAACTGGATAGGAAAAAAATAAATGATGTATTATTTTTCACTTTAATTATTTATTCTTCGTCTTTATTAATCTCCTATTTTACTGATACTGGTTTTGCTACTTATCCTCTTCGTGAAAATTTTTATGGAACTATTGGTTGGTTTTTTGCTGGTAATGAACTTAGTGCAATTATTTTAATTTTATATCCCAGTTATTTTATTAAATATAATTATATAGATAGAAAATATAAAATACCATATTTATTATTATTTATTCCTATAATATTTAGTATATTTATTATTGGTACCAAAGTAAGTTGGTTTGGAATATTGTTGCTTACGCCAGTAATAACTATTTTATTTATTAAAAAAAAGTGGAAGCATAAAAAAGAAATATTTCCAGTGTTGGGTATATTTTTATTAGTTATTGTTTTGAGTTTTTTTGCCCCAACTATTAAAAATTTTGAAAAAAGTTTAAATGATGAGGTAATAAATGTTGTTGATGAATCTTTTGATGAAGCAATAGGTGATAAAGAAATATTGATAACTGAAGAAAATTATGTTGGAAATCATTGCGGGACATACTATAATTTTAATAGCGATTTGTTAAATAAGATATTGAGTGGTAGAGAAAATAAAGCTTATACTTTATATAATATATACAATAATGGTACTATAACTAATAAGTTATTAGGTATTGGATTTACAAATAATTCAGTTATTGGTAATTGTTATGTAGAAATATATTCAGAAATAGATTTGTTGGATGTCTTATTTCACTATGGAGTAGTTGGTTTATTAATAGTATTAATACCATTTATTTATATATTTAAATTGCTATTAAAAATAAAAAAATTAACTTTTGATATAGCTGTCTATTTGTTTACAGCATTATTATTAGTAGGACTATCATTTGTATCGGGACATATTATTGGTTATCCTTCTTGTAGTATATATTTTGCAATAATATTATTGTTTTTGATAAATAGTATTAAAGAAAAAGTAGATAATATAAATATAGGTGAGGAAAAAATGCAAGCTTATATTCAAAATATTTATAATGATACTAAAAAAAGTTATTATAACGAATTGAGGGAAGATTTAAAAAATAAGAAGAAGAGATTTATAGTTACTGTAAATCCAGAAACTTTAATGATGAGTGAAAGTGATAAAGAAATGGCTCAAATACTTGAAGATAAGAGTGTTAGTTTTATTCCCGATGGGATTGCTGTTGTTAAGGCTGCTAGAATACTTAACAATGATGTTAAAGAAAGAATTGCTGGTATTGATATTGCCACATATTTATTAGAAGAAGCTAATAGAAAAGGATATTCTTTGTATCTTTTTGGAGCTAAGGAAGAAGTAATAGATTCATTACTAACTGTAATAAAAAATGAATATCCTAATATTAAAGTGTTAGGATATAGTAATGGATATGTTGATAATAGAGATAAAGTAATGAAGGAAGTAATTAAATTAAAACCCGATATTTGTATGGTAGCTTTAGGAATACCTGATCAAGAAAAACTGATATATAAATATTTAAATAAATTTGATAAAGGAATATTTATTGGTGTTGGGGGATCATTTGATGTATTAAGTGGTACAAAAAAAAGGGCTCCAAAAATATTTATTAAATTAAACTTGGAATGGTTATATAGAATTGTGACAGAACCCAAAAGATTAAAAAGGTTTTGGAATAATAATATTAAATTTATGTTTAAAATCAAAAAGTAGGTGAAGTATAATGATTAAAGTAATGAGTATTTTTGGAACAAGACCAGAGGCAATTAAAATGGCTCCACTTGTAAAAGAACTTGAAAGTAGAAGTGAAATAGAGAGTATTATTTGTGTTACAGCCCAACACAGAGAAATGCTTGATCAAGTTTTGGAAACATTTAAGATAACACCTGATTATGATTTAAATATTATGAAACAAGGTCAAACACTTGGAGATGTAACTACAAGAGCTTTAAATGGTCTTGAAGAAATAATTAAGAACGTAAAACCAGATATAGTTTTAGTTCATGGGGACACTACAACAACCTTTGCTGGTGCACTTGCAGCGTTTTATAATCAAGTGGCAATTGGTCATGTTGAAGCAGGACTTAGAACAAATAACAAATATTCACCATTTCCTGAAGAGATGAATAGACAAATGGTGGACTGTATGACCGATATGTATTTTGCCCCAACAAATTTAAGTAAAGAAAACTTACTTAAGGAAAATAAAGATGAAAGCAAGATATATGTTACTGGTAACACAGCAATTGATGCTATGAGTACAACTGTTGATGACGATTATACACATCCAGAACTTGATTGGATAAAACCAGGAGAAAGAATGATTTTACTTACAGCACACAGAAGAGAAAATCTAGGTAATCCAATGCGTTATATATTTAAAGCAATAAGAAGAATAGTTGATGAATTTAATGATGTTAAAGTGATTTATCCAATACATATGAATCCGAAAGTTAGAGAAGTTGCTCAGGAAATATTTAATGGTTGTGATAAAGTAAAGCTAATTGAACCACTTGAAGTATTTGATTTTCATAATTTTCAAAATAAATCATATATAATTCTTACTGACAGTGGAGGAATTCAAGAAGAAGCACCATCTTTAGGAAAACCTGTATTAGTGCTTAGAGATACCACAGAAAGACCTGAAGGAATAGAGGCAGGAACTTTAAAACTAGTAGGAACTGATGAAGAAACAATATATAATGAAACTAAAAAGTTATTAACTGATAAGTACGAATATGAAAATATGAGTCATGCATCTAATCCTTATGGAGATGGCCATGCTAGTGAACGTATAGTTGATGCCATCATAGATAAATATAATAATAAATAATTAAATGTAAGGTGTATCATGAAAAAGATGATTAACATTTTAAAAAACAACTGGTCATTTTCAATATTATTAATAATATATATAATATTAAATGTGATAGTTTTTGCTTATCTAGGATATGATTATTCTATTAATAGTGATGATTTAAGTTATATTAATAGCGGAATAACTTTTTATGAAACTGGTAAAATTACGATGCATGGCGTAGTGTCTGCTCAAATTATGCCAGGGTTAACATTTCTAATAGCATTTTTTTGCCTTGCTTTTGGCACAGGAACAGCAATGTTAATAGCTTTAAAAATATTTTATATGTTAATGGCTATTTTAACTATGATAGTTTTATATAAGACTGCTCGTATTTTTGCTAACAAATATATTTCTACATTTATTTGTTTATTTTTATTAGCTCCCGATTATTTGTGGATGAGTAACTTAATACTAACAGAAACACCATTTATGTTATTACTTCTTTTGCTTATCTATCATTCAATAAAATTTATTAAAGAAAATAAAAATAGTGATTATATTTTAATAATTATTTATTACATTATTTGTTTATTTATAAGACCAACCATAGCTTTACTGCCAATAATTTTAATAATTTGTTTGCTTATCAAAAAATATAATTATAAAGATCTAATGAAAAAAACTGTGATTGCAGCAATTGCTGTTTTGACTTGTTTAACTCCTTGGATTATAAGAAACTACCAAGTATTTGATAAATTTATTCCTCTAACTTATGGAATGGGTAATCCTTTACTTCTTGGAACTTATCAAGGGGTGGGGTATCCAAGTGATGATAAGTTAGATTATAAAACAAATGTTGATGATGTTATGAGTGATGAAATAAGGAGAATTTTAAGTAGTGATTATCCACGTGATGAATATAAAGTGTATTATTTATTAGAATATGATCGGATAAAAGCAGAATACCGCATGCAATATTGGTGGGATAATGACAAGATTTCAATGTTAAAATCATATTTATTATATAAACCAAAAATAATGTTATATTCTAGTTTTTATTGGGATGAAATATTTAATATTGATATTAAAGTAAATTTAATTTTTCGAATTATTGATATTTTATTATTTTGCATAGCTTCAATAATAATTTTTATAAAAAGAAAGCATATACTTGAATACTTATTTTTAGTAATTATATATGGATATCATATTGCTTTGTATAGTTATTCATTTGCTTATGAAAGGTATTCTATAACATTATTTCCAATTAGATTTATAGTTATTGCTATGGGTTTACAGTTAATATTTAGCATTATTTGTAAAACTCATATCAAAAACGTGAAAATTTTCAAAAAACTCGTGCCGAAAACGTGAAAATTTTCAAAAAACTCGTGCCGAAAACGTGAAAAAATTGACAAAAAACCTAAAATATAATATATTTATATTGGTGGTAATATGAAAAGAAAAATATATGAAAAACTATTAGAGTGGAAAAATACTGATATTTCTACACCATTGATGATAGTTGGAGCTAGACAAATTGGAAAAACATATGTTATAGATGAGTTTTGCAGAAATGAGTTTCAAAATTATGAATATATAAATCTTTTAAATAATAAAGATATTATTAATATTTTCCATGAAAACATTAATGTTGAAGAAAAAGTTAAAAAAATGGAATTGGCTATAGGTCATACAATTGACTATGAAAATACGGTGATATTTTTTGATGAGATTCAGGAATCAGAAGAATTGATAAGTGCTTTAAAATATTTTTGTGAGAGTAAAACTGCATATAAAATTGTCTGTGCAGGGTCTCTTTTAGGTGTCAAAATTAATAGGTTTCATTCTTCATTCCCTGTTGGTAAAGTTAGTATTGTTACAATGTATCCTATGAATTTCGAAGAATTTTTATGGGCAATGAATTATGAAATGGTAATACCAGAAATAGAAAAATGTTATCAAGAAAATATACAAATGTCTAAACCAATTCATGAAAAACTTTTAAATTATTATCGTATGTTTTTATGTACTGGTGGAATGCCTAAAATGGTTCTTAATTTGAAAAATAAACAAAATATATTGGAAGTAGATAAAAGTGTAATATCGAATATTTATAAGGAATATTTGATGGATATGAATAAGTATATCACAAATGTAAATGAAGGAATAAAAAATGAAGCAATTTATAATTCTATTTCTACACAATTAGCAAATACTAGCAAAAAATTTCAGTATTCTAAAATAAATAATAATGCAAGAAAAAGAGATTATAACGATTCATTAAATTGGCTGATTTCAAGCAAAATGATTTTAAAATCTAATTATGTTAGAAGAATAGAAATACCATTAAAAGCATACGTTGATGATGATTATTTTAAACTTTATTTAAGTGATGTAGGGTTGCTTGTTTCAAATTTAGAAATACGATTTGAGGATATAATGTTAAATAAAGAATTTATGTATAAAGGAGTAATAGCTGAAAATTATGTAGCAACAGAATTAATACATAATTATGAAACATTGTATTATTGGCAATCAGAAAATAAAGCAGAAATAGATTTTTTGATATACAATAAAGATGGAATAATTCCTATTGAAGTGAAAGCGGACACTAATAATAATTCAAAAAGCTTAAATATATTTATAGAAAAATTCAAACCGAAATATGCTATTAGAATAAGTGCTAAAAATTTTGGCTTTGAAAACAATATTAAATCGGTTCCTTTATATGCTACATTTTGTATTGGCAAATCAGAAGACTAATGCACTATAATTAGTATTCTTTTTCTTTTAAAAAATAACTTGATTATTTATCCATTTGCAATTATAATTGAATTATAGATATAAATAAATATTACATAAATATATATTATATATTCTATAAGAAAATGGAGGACTTAAAATGGATAATGTATTATTATTTTCCATTTTAGCTCTTGTTGTTGGAATTTTAGTTGGTTCTGTCATTGTTTGGGCGATATTTACTTTTAAAGCATCCCGAGCGATGAATAAAGCTAATAAATTTATTGAAGATGCCAAAAAGGAAGCAGAAAGGAATAAACGTGATACTTTACTTGAATTAAAACAAGAAAGTTTTCGCTTGAGGCAAGAAACAGAAGCAGAAATAAAAGAAAAAAAGGCTGAACTTTTACAAAGTGAAGACCGTCTTTTAGCAAGAGAAAATAATCTTGATAAGAGAGAAGAAATGCTTCAAAATAGAGATAATAATCTCCAAGAAAAAGAAAATGATTTATTAGCAAAGCAAAAAAATTTACAAGACAAAGAGGAAAAAATGGATGCGCTACTTAAAGAAGAAGTAGCAAAATTAGAAACTATTGCTAAGTATAGTAAAGAAAAAGCAAGAGAAGCAATAATGCAAAGAGTAGAAGCTGATATGGAATTAGAAATTACTAATTACATAAAAGAAGAAGAAGCTAAAGCTAAGTTAGAGGCGCATGATATTGCTAAACAACTAATTGTTAATAGCATGGAACGCTATGCAGATGATGTAGTTGGTATGCAAACAGTTAGTACTATTGATTTACCTAATGATGATATGAAGGGTAGACTTATTGGTCGTGAGGGAAGAAATATTCGGACAATTGAATCTGTTACAGGAGTAGATTTAATAATTGATGATACACCTGAGGCAATAGCGATATCTTCATTTGATCCTTTAAGGAGAGAAATTGCAAAACTTACTATTGAATCTTTAATTAAAGATGGAAGAATTCATCCAGGGAGAATTGAAGAAATTTATGATAAGACTGTAAAAGATGTCAATGCAAGGATTATTCAAATAGGTAACCAAACGATTAATGATTTGGGTATTGCTAAGATGGATCCGGAACTTGTAACATTAGTAGGTAAGCTTAATTTTAGAACAAGTTATGGCCAAAATGCTTTGAAGCATTCAATTGAAGTTGCTAATCTTGCTGGTTTAATGGCTGCAGAACTTGGTGAAAATGTAACACTTGCCAAGAGAGCTGGACTTTTACACGATATTGGTAAAGCTATTGATTTTGAAATTGAAGGAAGTCACGTAGAAATTGGGCTTGATTTTGCAAAGAGGCATCATGAACCAGAAGTAGTACTTGATGCTATAGCAAGTCATCATGGTGATACCGAAGCTAAATCAACAATTGCTGTATTAGTGGCAGTTGCAGATACACTATCAGCTGCTCGTCCTGGTGCTCGTAATGATACTTTAGAAAATTATATTAAGAGATTAGAACAACTTGAAGAAATTGGTAACTCTTATGAAGGTGTTGAAAAAACATTTGCAATGCAAGCAGGTCGGGAACTTAGAGTTATTGTTAAACCTGAAGAAGTTGATGATGCTAAAAGTTATAAGATGGCAAGAGATATTAAAGAAAAAATTGAAAGTGAAATGCAATATCCTGGTACTATCAAAATAACGGTAATTCGGGAAACAAGAGTTCAAGAAGAAGCAAAATAAAAAAAGGAAAGTTGGTGCTTTCCTTTTTCTATGCTTGATTTACTTCCATAATTACTGGTAAAATTATTGGCTTTCTACCAGTTAAGTTATTTATGAATGGTAATAATTCTAAAATAATTTGATTTTTTAAATCGGTATAGGAATATGGAGACTTTTGTAAGAAGCCATTTACTATTTCCGCGATTTTTCTTTCTATTTTTTGCATTAATTCTTGATTTTCATTAACTAGGACAAATCCTCTGGCAGTTACATTTGGTTTTAATAATAATTTTCTGGATAGGGTATTAATATTTAAAATAGTTATTAAAATACCATCTTGACTCATTAATTTACGGTCTTTTATTACAACACTACCAATGTCTCCGATGCGTGAACCATCAACATATACATCTCCAGCTTGAACTGTACCATTTTTACGAACTTCACCATTTAGTAGTTCAACAACATCACCATTACTACATATAAATGTATTTTCTTTGGGTATGCCACACATAGTACCGATTTCTGCATGTCTTTTAAGCATACGATATTCACCATGCATTGGCATAAAGTATTTTGGCTTTATTATTCTAAGCATCCATTTTAATTCTTCTTCTTTAGCGTGTCCTGATGTATGGATATCACTAAATTCGGAATTGGTAAATACTCTAACTCCTTTTAAATATAGTTTGTTAATAATTCTATTAATACTTTCAGCATTTCCTGGAATAGGGCTTGATGAGAATATTACTAAGTCATCACCAAGCAATGATATTTGTTTGTGTTGACCATTCGCAATTCTAGATAGTGCCGCAAGAGGTTCACCTTGCGAACCAGTACATAAAATACAAATTTCATTACGTTTAAGACTTTTAGCATTATTCGCATCAATAAACATTGATTTGTCTTTGATTAAGCCGTTATTTAAAGCTAGTTCGATACTATTTTCCATACTTCTACCAAAAACGATTATTTTTCGGTTATATTTTTTACAAGATTCAACAATGTGTTTAATACGATAGATATTTGATGCAAATGTTGCAATAATAACTCTACCATGATGTTTACTAATCATATCATTAATAGTTCCATCAACGGCACTTTCACTTTTAGAGTATCCTGTTGATAAGGCATTAGTGGAATCACTTAGAAGTAGAGTAATGCCATCAGCACCAGCTTTAGCCATCTTGTGAATATCAGCCATTGGTCCAACTGGTGTTAAATCAAATTTAAAGTCTCCCGTTTCAAAGATTGTTCCATTTGGTGTTTTAATAATTAAAGCAAATGAATCAGGAATAGAGTGCGTAGTATTAATGAAAGATATATCAAAATATCTAGTTTTTACATTAAAATCTGGTGTAATTATTTCATAGTTTTCATATTTTATGTTTCTTTCTACTAACTTCTTTTCAATTAAATCCTTAGCAATCTTTGGTGTATAAATAACAGGTATATGTACACTTTGGAGTAAAAAGGGAATACCACCGATATGGTCTTCATGTCCATGGGTGATAAATAACCCCTTTATTTTATTTTCATTTTTCTTTAAATATGATATATCTTGAATAACATAATCAACTCCAAGTAAGTTATCTTCTGGAAACATAACTCCAGCATCAATTACAAGTATTTCATTTTCATGTTCAATGATATACATATTTTTTCCAACTTCACCTAAACCACCTAAAGCGATAACTCTAGTTGGTTGCATATTATTTTCCATTAAAAAAATTCCTTCTTTCTTAAAATTATTTTTCTGATAAAGTTTCGAACTGATAAAATTATATCAAAAATAATCTATTTTGTCTATAATTCAATCTATAAATATGTTATTATATTGTTAATCGGAGGAAAAATTATGGGATTATTTAATAAATTAAAAGATATATTTAAAAGTAAAGAAAAAGAAGAAAAGATAAGTGAAGAAGTAAAGAAATATGATGAAGGATTAGAAAAAACGAGAAATGAATTTGTTTCAAAACTTAATTTATTAGGTATTAAATATACTAAAGTAAATGAAGAATATTTTGAAGAATTAGAAAATTTACTTATTATGGCTGATATTGGAGTTAAAACAGTAATGGATTTTATTGAAAGATTACGTAAGAGGGTAAAAGGGGAAAATATAACGGATACAAAGTATTTAAATGAAGTAATCGTTGATGAATTATTTATCATTTATGTTAATAATGAATCGATTACGGATAAGATTAATATGAATGAGGATGGTCCAACAGTTATATTGATGGTTGGAGTAAATGGAGTAGGTAAAACTACTACTATTGCAAAACTTGCTCACAAGTATAAAAGTGAAGATAAGCGTGTTATGATGATTGCTGGAGACACTTTTAGAGCTGGAGCTGTTGAACAATTAAGAATTTGGGCTGATCGTACTGACTCATTATTTTATGGACGCGAAAACACTGACCCTGCTGGAGTAATATTTGATGGCCTTGTTAAAGCCAAAGAAGAAAATGTGGATATTGTCTTAATAGATACCGCAGGTCGACTTCACAATAAAGTAAATCTAATGAAAGAATTAGAAAAAATAAATAAAGTAATAGGAAATCAAATAAATGGGGCACCTCATGAAACGTTGCTGGTAATTGATGCAACTACTGGTCAAAATGGAATTATGCAAGCTGAAGCTTTCAAAGAAATTACTAATATAACGGGAATAGTTTTAACTAAGCTTGATGGAACTGCTAAAGGAGGAATAGTACTAGCTATTAAGGAAGCTGTAAATATACCTGTTAAGTTTGTAGGGCTTGGTGAAAAAATGACGGATTTAATTCCGTTTGATATTGAAAACTATATATATGGATTATTTAAGGATATGTTATAAATGCACAAATTTGTGTATTTTTTATTGTCATACATTTGTTTGTTTGATATAATAAAAAATATCTTTAAAAAGGCTAAGTAAACCTTTTTTAATTGTGGTATATTTGATATAATTTTAATGTGGAGGCAACATGAATATATTAGATGGACTTAACAAAGAACAAATTAAAGCAGTGGAACATATAGATGGGCCTTGTTTAGTACTTGCTGGCGCTGGGTCTGGTAAAACAAAGGTACTTACAATGCGAGTTGCTAATTTAATTATGCATGGTATTTATTCGGGGAATATTTTAGCAATTACGTTTACTAATAAAGCCGCAAAAGAAATGCGTGATCGAATTAGCAATGTTGTGGAAGATAATTATGCTTTTGTTGGAACATTTCATTCTTTTGGTCTGCGTGTTATTAGAGAAAACTATGAAAAATTAGGGCTTTCTAAAAATTTTACAATAATTGATTCTGATGATGTAAACAGCATAATAAAAAAAATCTTAAAAGATATGGATTATGATCCTAAACAATATAGTCCGGGATTTATTAGAAATAAAATAAGTTTTATTAAAAATGAGATGCTTAGTGATAGTGAAGCTGAAAAATACTTGAATAGTCCACCCGAACAAGTAGCTGTTAAAGTTTATTTTGAATATCAGAAGGTTTTAAAAAGAAATAATGCAGTGGATTTTGATGATTTGTTAAAGTTACCAGCAGAGTTATTCTTGCGTGATGAAGAAGTACTTGATTATTATCAAGAAAAGTACCGATATATATTAATTGATGAATATCAAGATACCAATGAAGTACAGTATAAGTGGATTAAAAAGTTGGCTGAAAAATATCGTAATATTTTTGTAGTTGGAGATCCTTCTCAATCGATTTATGGTTTTCGGTGGTCAAATTATCGGAATATTCTAAATTTTGAAAAAGATTATCCGGAGGCTGTGAGTATTACTTTAAATCAAAATTATCGTAGTACGAATACAATTTTGAATGCCGCTAATTCGGTGATTAAAAATAATGTTACTAGTAAGGATGTAAATTTATTTAGTGAACTAGGTGATGGTGTTAAAGTAAAATACATGCGTAGTTATGATGAAAAGCATGAAGTAACACTTATTATGGAAGAGATAAAAAAACTTCTTAGTAGTGGATATAGTTATCAAGATATTGCCATTCTTTATAGGACTAATGCCCAATCAAGAGCACTAGAAGAAGGAATGCTTAAGATGAATTATCCATATAAAGTAGTAGGAAGTTATTATTTCTATAAAAGAAAAGAAATTAAAGATTTAATTAGTTATTTGCGTCTTATTTCTAATCATGCTGATGATGTTTCCTTAACTAGAGTTATAAATGTACCTAAAAGAGGGATTGGGGCCAAATCTATTGAAGATTTAGCAAAAGAAGCAGCAGAAAAAAACACCTCAATGTTTGAAGTTTTAAGTAAATCTAAAGAAATTGAATTTAAGAATTTGATTTTGGAATTAACGATGAAAAGCAAAGATATTGATTTAACCCAATTAATTGATTTAGTTTTAGATAAAACTGGTATAAAAGCAGAGATGGAAAAAGATAAGACGCTAGAAGCCGAACTTAGACTTGAAAACTTAATGGAATTTAAGAGTATTACGGAAAATTATCAAAAAGAAACAGGAACAGTTAACTTGGAAGATTTTCTTGAAGATATTTCCTTAGTTGCTGATATGTCAGAACATAATGATAATGATGAGGCCATAACTTTGATGACTATGCATTCAGCTAAGGGCTTAGAATTTAAAGTGGTATTTTTAGCGGGTATGGAAGAAAATATCATGCCACATTCGATGTCTTTACAAGATAAAGATGGCATAGAAGAAGAGCGAAGACTTTGTTATGTTGCCATAACTAGAGCGAAAGAAAGGTTATATATAACCAATGCTAAAAGAAGAATGCTATTTGGTAATACAAATATGAATCCACCGAGCCGTTTTATCGGGGAAATTGATCCAAGTTTAATCGATAAAGAAGATTTAGGAGTTAGAGAAGAAGTAGCATTTAATAAAGATAAGTATTATAGTGAAGAAGGAATTAATTATAAGCATGGTGAGGTTGTGTATCACTTAAGCTTTGGTAAAGGTGTAGTAGTTGACTGTGATGATCGATTTGTGACAGTTGCTTTTGATAAACGATTTGGCATAAAGAAATTTTTAAGTAATTATCAAGGTTTGAAAAGGAGCGAAAAATGAAAAATTTAACATTAGTTATTATGGCTGCAGGTATGGGTAGTAGGTTTGGAGGATTAAAACAAATTGAACCTGTTGGACCAAATGGAGAGATTATTGCTGATTATTCAGTATATGATGCTATTAGAGCAGGATTTAATAAAGTTATATTTATTATAAGAAAAGAACATTTAGATTATTTTAAAGAAAATATTTGTAAAAAATATGATGATAAAATAAAAGTCGAATATGCTTTTCAAGAGTTAGATATGATTCCTAGTGAAGTAGTATTGCCTGTGGGGCGTGAAAAAATGCTTGGAACAGGGCATGCATTATATTGTGCTAAAGATTTAATTGATGGTAATTTTGTTGTAATTAATTCCGATGATTTTTATGGCCAAGATTCTTATAAAATTGCTGTAGACTTTTTTGCTAATAATACTACTGATTGTTTGACGGTTAATTATCCTTTTATTACGACAGCAAGTAAGAATGGAGCGGTAAAAAGAGGGGTAGTATTTACTGATGATGATGGTTATGTAGTAAATAATTTAGAATGTGAAATAAAAGAAGAAAAAGGTAAATTAATAGCAAAATCATTATCAAATGATGAAGAATTTGTAATAGAAGAAACACAAGACGTAACGGTTAATTTCTTTGGCTTTACTCATGAATTTTTGAACGTTTTAGAAAGCGAATTTGATAAGTTTATTCACAAACCATTGGGAATTAAAGATGAATTTTTACTTCCGGAAGTTATAAGAGAGGGAATAAAGAACGGAAAATTAAAGATGTTATCTAAAACTAGCACTTCAAAATGGATGGGAGTAACTTATAAAGAAGATTTACCTGAATTAAAGGAAAATATTAAAAAATTAATTGAGAAAGGAGAATATCCAGAAAAACTCTGGTAGTAATATGGAAGAAAAAAGATTAAGAGTAGAAGAATTAACTAAGATATTAAATGATGCCAATTATAATTATTATGTAATGGATAATCCAACAATAACTGACCAAGAATATGATAAGTATTTGAGGGAACTTATCAATATTGAACAAGAATATCCAGAGCTTGCTGATCCAGCATCTCCTACAAATAGGGTTGGGGGAGAAGTAATTGATAAATTTAATAAGATTGTGCATGAAAAACCAATGCTTAGTTTAGCAAATGTCTTTAATGAAGAAGAAATCAGAGATTTTGATGCCAAAATAAAAAAAGATGGATATAACCCTGAATATGTATGTGAATATAAAATAGATGGACTTAGTGTTGCCCTGATATATGAGAATGGTAAATTAGTTCGTGGGGTAACCAGGGGTGATGGGGTGACTGGTGAAGATATAACTCATAATGTTAAGACAATTAAAGCTATTCCTCTAACTTTACCTAGAAACATAGATATTGAAGTCCGCGGGGAAATATTCATGAATAAGAGTACTTTAGAAAAATTAAATAAAGAAAGAGAAAAAGAAGGTCTTCCTCTTTTACAAAATGTTCGTAATGCAGCAGCAGGTTCAATTAGACAACTTGATTCACGGATTACTGCTAAAAGAGAGTTAGATAATTTTATTTATTATCTTCCGGAACCAGAAAAGTATGGAATTAAGACTCATCTAGAAGCCTTAGAGTTTATGAAAAGTTTAGGATTTAAAGTAAATCCTGCGAATAGATTAGTTAAAGATATTGATGGAATATTAAATTTTATTCAAGAAGTTACTGAAAAAAGAGGAAGTCTTCCTTATGAAATAGATGGTGTAGTTATTAAAGTAAATGATATAGATATGCAAGAAAAATTAGGGTATACGGCGAAGTATCCTAAATGGGCAACGGCTTATAAATTTCCAGCAACGGAAGTTTTAACTAAATTAAAAGATATTATATTTACAGTTGGTAGAACGGGGAGAGTTACACCAAATGCAGTTTTAGAACCAGTAATTGTCATGGGTTCTACGATAAGAAGAGCAACATTACATAACGAAGAATATGTAAAGGCTAAAAATTTAATGATTGGGGATACTGTATCAATACGGAAAGCCGGAGATGTTATCCCGGAAGTAGTAGAAGCAAAATTCGAAAGACGGACTGGAGCAGAAAAACCATTTGTAATGACGCATGAATGTCCAATGTGTCACTCTGAACTCATAAAAATCGATAATCAAGCCGATTATTATTGTAAGAATCCGGAATGCCCTAAGAGAAATATTGAAAGTATTATTCATTACGTTTCAAGAGATGCCCTAAATATTGAAGGTCTTGGTGAAGAAATAGTTGAAGAATTATATAATTTAGGTTTTGTTAGGAATATAATTGATTTATATAGTATTAAAGATAAGAAAAAGGCCATTATGGAATTTGATGGTTATGGCGAAAAAAGTTTAAATAAGATTGTAGATAATATAGAAGAATCTAAAAATAGTAGTTTAGAAAGAGTATTATATGGTTTAGGCATTAAAGAAATTGGTACTAAGACTGCCAAACTTTTAGCAAGTGAATTTAGTACTATGGATATGCTTATGCAAGCAACAGAAGAAGAATTAGAAAGTATTCGTGATATTGGGACTGTTACTGCTAAAAGTGTAGTGGAATATTTTGCAACTCATCAAGATTTAATTAATGAATTAAAGAGTCTTGGTGTTAATATGACTTATAAAGGAAAAATTGCTGGTACTAATGATTTAGTTACTGATAAAAGATTTGTTATAACAGGTACAATTACAGGAATTGGTAGAAAAGAAATAAAAGAAAAGTTAGAAAGTTACAATGCGAAGGTGAGTGAATCAGTTAGTAAGAATACGGATGTAGTAATTGTTGGGGCAAATCCTGGTAGCAAATATCAAGATGCTCTAAATTTAGGAATAACGATTTGGGATGAAGCAAAAACACTAGAAGTTTTAAATAATTTGCAATAACTAATAAATATGTAGTATAATTATGTTACTTAGGAGAGTGAATAATTTGGATAAATTAAAAGAGATATGGGGGAAATATAAAATATTAATAGTCTTAGGACTTATACTCATCATCTGTTTTATTGCAATATTATTTGTAACAGTTTCTTACTTTTTTGGAAGTGGTGAATCTGTTTATGGGGATCGTTTGGAAGATATAGAAGATTACCCAATTGAGGATACATTTGTCTCAGAATATATTGCTAATTTGGAAAGTGATGAAATGATTAACTCAGCTACTTTTGATGTAAAGGGAAGAGTTATTTATGTAACTATAAATTTTGTAGGGGATACATCATTAGTTGAAGCTCAAAGTAAGGCTGCAGCATCACTTGAACAATTTAGTGAAAACTTATTAAGTTATTATGATATTGATTTTACCCTTATTAGTGAAGCAACAGAAAATAGTGAAGGATTTACAATAATGGGAGCAAAAAATGTTGCTGGTTCAGGAATTGTTTGGAATAATAATACCCCAGTAGAAAGTGAAGAAGAGTCATAATGAAGCGAAAAAGAAGTTTATTAGTTATTGTAATTAGTGTTGTTGTAGTAATAATCTTAGGTATATTATTATATAATATTTTAAGTGATGAAAATAATTTAACTGTTTCAGAAAGAAATTGGATTAATGAAAATATTAATAGTGTTCAAAATATTAATGTTATAAATAATGCTAATGTATTTGGTAAAAATGGTGAAGGTGTATTTTACGATTTTATTGAAGATTTTGAAGCAGAATATGGAATGGATACCAATGCTATAACATTTAATGCTGGTGCTAATCCATCTGGATTAACTTTTGGAAGTAAAACTAGTGTTACAGAAAATGATGTTGTGTTTTTTGAAGATCATTATGTTTTAGTGGGTACTGATGATGAGAAGTTGAGTGATGCAACTGATTTATCGGGAAGAACTGTGGGAATACTAACTAGTGATTTAAGTTATGTTTCTAGATATATTAATGATGTTACTAATGTAAGTTTTACGCAATATGAAACAACTGAAGAATTATTTAATGCTCTTGGTAGTGATATTAACTTTGTGGTTGTTCCATTACTACAATATTTAGATACAATTTTAAGTAATGATTATAATATAGTATATCATTTTAGTGATATAAAAGTATATTATACGATGCAAACAGAAGATAGTACTTTAAGTAGTATTTTACGTAAGTTTTATGCTAGGTGGCAAGATAATTTTAATGATGATTATAATACAGCTTTATTTGATACATTTACCACATCTTTAGGTATTAGTGATACAGAAATAGATTCCCTACAAAGTGTTACTTATGAATATGGATTTGTAAATGCTTCACCATATGAAGTAATTACTGGTGGTAAATATGGTGGAATTGTTGCAGTTATTTTAAGCCATTTTAGTGATTTTGCGGGAGTAGAGTTTAATTTTGAAAAGTATCGTAATTATAATAGATTTACAAATGCTTTAGCAAATGGTGATATCGATTTATATTTTAATTATTATAATTTTACTGATGATTATAACGAAACTAGTGGTATTAATATAGAATATGTTGTTGCAGCACGAAGAGATAATAATGAAGTTATCAAATCTATCAATTCTTTAATTGGTAAAACCGTATATGTTCAAGAAAATAGTAAAATATTTGATTATGTATCAGGTATTTCGGGGATAACTGTTGAGACTTTTTCAACAACAAAGGATTTATTTAAATTAAATAAAGAGAATGTATATATTGTATTAGATAAGAATGCTTTTGATTATTATAGTGATAATAATTTAGATAATTATACTGCTAGATATAGTGATTATATAAATTCTGTATATACATTTAAAGTTAGAACTGATAGTGCTTTATATGAACTTTTAAATAAATATATTAGTGTACTTGATGAAGAAGAAATAATATTAGAAGGATTAGATAATCACTTTGAAACTATGAAAAGTGGGGGAATTATTACTCGTATTGCTGAATATATCATTTATATTGTAATTATTGCTATAATTATTGCTTTAATAATAATACGCAAGAGTAAGAAAATATCTATTGCTCGTAAGATAAAAAGAGAAGATAAAATGAAATTTATTGATCAACTTACATCTTTAAAAAATAGAAATTTCTTAAATGAAAATATCGAAACGTGGAATAATAATACTATCTATCCTCAAACAATTGTGGTAGTTGATTTAAATAAGATACAAGAAATTAATGACTTGTATGGTTATAATGAAGGGGATAGGCAAATTAAAGCTGCTGCAAATATCTTGGTTAAAACACAACTTGATAATAGTGAAATAATGCGTACTGATGGTAATGAATTTGTCATATATTTAGTGGGATATAGTCAAAAACAAATAAGTAATTATATTCATAAATTAAATAAAGAAATAAAGAAATTACCATATGATCATGGTGCAGAATTTGGTTATAGTATGATTATGGATGATATTAAAACAATTGAAGATGCTTTAAATGAAGCAGTGGAAGATATGAAAAAGCAAAAAGAAACGGGAAAAAATGAAAAAGAAACTAAGAAATAATTTAAAAGAATTCTTTGATAATTTCTTAAAAGTCTTAAAAAGACCAGATATGGCTATTTTGCCTGGGCAATTAGCCTTTTTCTTCGTTTTAGCAATAGTTCCTACCATAACACTTATAAGTTATGGTGCAACTGCCTTAAATTTATCGACAGATGTGATTTATGAATTTTTATCTAATGCCTTTTCAAGAGATATTGCATCTTTATTATTAGATATTCCTCATGCCGATAATATTTCAGGATTAAGTTTTTTTGCAGTAGTTTTAATGGGATACTTTATTGCATCGAATGGTCCAGCATCAATAATTGTTACTTCAAATATTATTTATGGAGAAGAACAAACAGGTTTCTTTAAAAGAAGATTTAAAGCAATTATCATGACTTTTTTCTTAGTTTTACTATTTATATTTATGTTAATTGTTCCCGTATTTGGTGATAAAATAATTGAGTTATTTCAATTTGTAGATGTAGCTAGTGGTATAACTGAAAAAGTTACTATGGTAATAACTTTATTACAAGGCCCAGTAACTTGGTTAATAATGTATTTCTTTATAAAAATACTTTATACAATTGCTCCAAATAAAAAAATTAGAAGTAAAACGGTAGGATATGGAGCTTTATTTACCAGTTTTGCTTGGATAATTATTACTTATATTTATTCATATTACATTAATAATATCGCTTACTATGCGACATTTTATGGAAGTCTTGCAAATATAGTAATTTTAATGATTTGGATATATTTACTGGCTTATGCCTTCACTATAGGTATGGCCCTAAATTATCGCAAGGAAGAAGTAGAATTAGAAAAAACTGGTACTATAAAAGTAGATAAATAGTCAATAATAAGGATATGTACAACGGGTATTACTTATGTACATGATTCCTTTTGATATCAATCTAGTATTAATTTACTAACGATATTAAAGAGTAATATCTTGAAGTTTCCTATAATTGGGAAACTTTGTTTTTTGTTTACGTTAAATTAATTTTAAAACAAAATACTCACATTGACTTTTAGACAAAAATTGCCTAAAATTATTGCAGATAGAGTATATGATTCGGCATAAAATTTATGTATTATCTGTTATACTTGTCATAAGAAGGAGAAAAGTTTATATGAATGTAAAAAATGAGAAAAAAGTATTAGTGTTATCATTTCTTGGTGTAATAACATTTATTGCAGTAGTAGTTGGAGCAACCTATGCATACTTTACAGCTCAAGGTGGAGGGACTGGTAATATCAATGTTAGTGCAGGTACTGCAACAACCGATAACTTATCATTTCAAGTAGGAAGTGCCATAAGTTTAACAGCAAATCAAGAAGATTTTGGTAGTGGAGCAGGAAATAAAAGTGGTGGTACATATGCAAGAGCAACACTTACTGCCAATAATGCTACAAATAATGCAACAAGAAATTATTATGTTTATTTAGATATTACAAGTAATAATTTTGAATACACAACAGTAGATGAACAAGCAGAGTTGTTATTAAAGGTAACAGATCCAGATGGTACAGAAGTAACAACACTTGGAAACTTAGATAGAAAGACAAGTGGGGGAGAAACAGGATTTGATATAACAACATCTCAAGGGTTAATCACAATAGCAGATAATTATGAAATAACATCGACTGGAACAGTAACCCAAGATTGGCAAATAGAAGTAATATTTGCAAATCTAGATAGTGATCAAAATGCCAATACTGGAAAAAGTCTTAGTGCAAATTTAATAATACAAGAAGAACCAATGGTAACAAGTTTAGGAAATTTTGCTGAATATATAACTCAAACATTATATACCGGAACAGATGGAGATAATGGACTATATTATCACGATGCTGATTTAGCAAATGGAGCACAAGATAATAGTTATAGATATAGTGGAGCAAATCCAAATAACTATGTGTGCTTTGGAGCAACCGGAGCAGATTGCCAAGAAGCAGATAACCAATATAGAATAATTGGAGTATTTAATAATCAAGTAAAATTAATAAAAGCAACAAGTTATGGAAATTATGCTTGGGAGTCTGATTTGGTTACGCAAGGAAATATCTGGGATGCAAGTACCAAACCAGATATATATACCACATTAAATGAAACATACTATAATATACTAGGAAGTGAATGGCAAAATCTAATAGCAGAAACAACTTGGCAAGTTGGTGGATTTAATATTATAAATACTGCAAAAGCAATATATGATGATGAAGTAGGAATAAATCAAACGGGTTATGAAGAAACAATGAAAATAGGATTAATGTATGTATCAGATTATGGATATGGAGCAAGTCCTGAAAAATGGACAACAGCATTATCTGAAGACAATTATGGAACAGATAATTGGCTATATTTAGGTGATTATGAATGGTTACTTTCCCGTACTATGGACTTTACCGATCCTGCGTTCTTCGTGGATTCCGGCCGCGGTGGTGGCGTGAGTATTGGCGGTGTGGGCAGTACGAATGCTGTTCGCCCGTCCTTTAGTCTGACATCCACAGCTACAATTTCCGGCGGTACAGGAACAAGTACTGATCCATTTGTTTTGAATCTTGGCTAAGCAAATGCTTGTCTACGCGCCGTACGGTGTGAGGCAAGCGGGGCATACTTTTTGCTATGAGTGATAAAGGTTGATAAAATAGATTGATGAATATCCTGCCACATCTCTATGAAGTAGAGCGGTGGCAGGTAAGCCCCTCG
>CALVKN010000007.1 GCA_944332715.1 uncultured Bacilli bacterium | reverse complement strand
GCTCTCGTTATTATTTTTGGGTTAATTCTTAATATTAGCATAGTAGAATGGTTTGTATGTATTATTTGTTTTGCGATAGTAATTAGTGCTGAAATATTTAATACTGCATTAGAACAAATGGTAGATATTGCTATGCCAGAGAAAGACCCAAGAGCAAAATTTGTTAAAGATGTTGCAGCTGGTGGAGTCTTAATTATGGCCATAGCATCTGCCGTAATTGGTTTAATTATATTTATACCAAAAGTCCTAGCATTTTTGGAGACCATATTATGATTACTTTAAATGATTTTGAACGCGTTGAAATGCGTGTTGGTACTATAATTTCTGCTAGTATTAATAAGGGAGCACGAAAACCAGCTTACAAATTAAAAATCGATTTTGGAGAATTGGGAATAAAAAATTCATCTGCTCAAATAACTGAACTTTATGAACCAACTGATTTAGTTGGAAAGCAAGTTATTGCTGTAATGAATTTTGAACCAATTAGAATATCAGAAGTAAAAAGTGAAGTAAGAATACTGGGTGCTGAAACTAAAGGTGGAGTAATATTGTTATCTTTAGATAAAGAAACTCCCAACGGCTCATTAATATCTTAAGGAGTATATATGCAAGATTACATGAAAAAAACACTGGATTATTATGAGACTAATGCCGAAGATTATAAAAGAGAGTGGACTGATGAATTTTTAGCCAATTATGATTTTACAATTCCTGATATTTTTTTGTCATATTTACCAAATGGAGCATCTATATTAGACTTAGGTTGTGGCACAGGAAGAGATAGTAAATATTTTTTAAATCGTGGTTATAAAGTAACTGCAGTTGATGGCTCTAAGGAATTTTGTAAGATGGCATCAGCATTTTTAAACATGCCTGTCCGCGAACTAAATTTTCTTGATATGGATTATAATAATGAATTTGATGGAGTATTTGCTTGTGCATCATTGCTACATTTAGACAACAAAGATTTAATCAATGTCTTAGAAAGAACCCATAAATCTTTAAAAAACACTGGAATATTATATTGTTCATTTAAATTAGGTAGTGATACTAGATTTGATGAAAAATCGAGATTTTATAATGATATGACTGAGGAAAAATTTAATGCTATATTAAAAAAATTAAATGTAAAATATGATTTATTAAAAACTTGGGAAAGTAATCAATATAAATCTCCAACAAAGTTTATTAATTTTATATTGAGAAGTGCATGACATGAAAAAGATAATTGGGTTATTTCCAACTGTTAGAATAGAAGAAGAACATCACCCATATCATAAAAGATATGAATTTATTATTCATTACCCTCATAAAATTTTTGAATGTGATGCAATTCCTGTTGGCTTAGTGCTTGATAATGGACATATTAATGAAGAACAACTAGCACTGTGTGATGCTTTCTTACTTCCCGGAGGCCAGAGAATTGATAAAAGCGTTTATGAACTTTTAATTTATGCTTATAAAAATAAAAAACCTATTTTAGGAATATGCATGGGCATGCAATCTTTATCAATATTTTCTATTATATTAGATTATTTAGAAAATCAAGAATTAACTATAGATAATGTAATAGATGCATATAATAAAATAATTGAGAATAATCCTATAATAATTAAAATAGACAATGGTGAAATTCATGATGTGCTACTAGATAATGAACCAATTAGTAAAGCTCATCATAAATTAGAAATTTCTGAAAATAGTTTGTTTTATAAAATTTATCAAAATAAAGTTATTGATATAATTTGCTTGCATAATTATCAAGTAAGTAGAGTAGGAAGTTTGTTTAACATTGTTGGCAAATCTCCCGGCGGAGTAATTGAAGCAATCGAATCAACTAATAATGATTTGTTTTGGATAGGTACCCAATTTCATCCAGAAACTAACCCAAGTGATAAAATAGTTAAGTATTTCATAGATAATATTGGAGATAAAAATGTCTAAAGCTAGTTTTGGTCAAATTGGTAATATGAATTCTAGCAAATCCATTAGATGTAAACTTAAAGTAACAGATTATGTTTTTAATTATTTAAATCAAGATTTAAGTAATGCTTATTTAGAATATTATTTTGATGAATTCGAATTTGTTCAATACAAAAATAGTAAAGTAGTAAAAAAAGGTAAATATCCAATTATGTTTTTCTCTATTAGTGCTACTTTAAATGATATTGATTATTCATTTGACTTTGCTTTAGAAAAATCTTTAGACGAATTAAATAGTTTAGAAATAAATGATACAAAGAACATAACCGAATTTATTAACGAGGGATTAACACTATTTCAAAGCCATGATGAATTTGAACCAATTTATTTTCCTAGTAAAGATAATTTTTATAGTTATGATCCAGTATTTAAAATAACGAAATTAGAAGAAAATAAATTTTTATTTAAAATTCAATGCCAAAATATATTTCTATGGTTTGTCATAAATTTTGAATAAATAAAAATAATAACTTGATTATTACATCAGGTTATTTGTTTTTTCTTCACAGCTTCTTGACAGTATAAAGTTTGCGTGGTATTGTAATGGTACTTAAAAACTTAATATTATGTATTAAATTGTTAAAACTAATTAAGGAGGGGATAACTATGTTTGAATTGGTATCGAAATTTGCACCATCTGGAGATCAACCCGAAGCTATTAAGGAATTAACTGATGGCATTAATGAAGGTAAAAAAGAACAAGTTTTACTTGGAGCAACTGGAACCGGTAAGACTTTTACTATTGCTAATGTTATTAAAAATGTTAATAAACCAACCCTTGTTTTAGCCCACAATAAAACCCTAGCAGGTCAACTCTATGCGGAATTAAAAGAATTTTTTCCAAATAACCATGTTGAATATTTTGTATCGTACTATGATTATTATCAACCCGAAGCATATGTCCCAAGTAGTGATACCTATATTGAAAAAGATGCATCAATTAATGATGAAATCGATGAACTTAGACACGCTGCAACTTCGGCTTTAATTAACTATCGTGATGTTATAGTAGTTGCATCAGTTTCTTGTATATATGGTATCGGGGAAAAAGAAGAATATGAAAAAAATATGCTCATTTTAAATATCGGTGATACTATATCTCGTAATAAAATTTTAAATCGTTTAATAGATATGACTTATGAAAGAAGTGATTTGGATTTTCACCGGGGAACATTTCGTGTTCGTGGTAATAACATTGATATTGTTCCTGTTAATGAACATGCTAGTGGTATAAGAGTTTCTCTAGAAGATGACACGGTTGATTCGATTGCTTTATTTGACCCCTTAACTGGAGTAGTAACGCAAAATAAAAAAAGTATTACTATTTCCCCAGCATCGCACTTTGTAACTAGTAAAGATAAACTAGATATAGCAATTACTCGTATTGAAGCAGAATTAAAAGATAGATTAAAAGAATTACATGATCAAAATAAATTAATTGAAGAACAACGTTTGCGCGAAAGAACAAATTATGATATCGAAATGCTCCGTGAAACGGGCTTTTGTAATGGCGTTGAAAACTATTCAAGACATTTAGCTTTAAGAGAAGCGGGAGAAACACCAAGTTGTTTAATTGATTTCTTTCCTAAGGACTTTTTACTTGTAGTTGATGAATCACACGTAACACTTCCTCAAGTTCGGGGAATGTATAATGGCGATAGACAAAGAAAACAAACACTTGTTGATTATGGATTCCGACTTCCTAGTGCTCTTGATAATAGACCACTAACATTTGATGAATTTAACAAAAAAATTAATCAAGCAATTTATGTATCAGCAACGCCAGGTGATTATGAACTTGAAAAAACTAATAATAAATTTGTTGAACAAATAATTCGACCTACAGGTCTACTTGATCCACTAATTGAAGTAAGACCTACTGATGGTCAAATTGATGACATCATCGGCGAAATAAAAGATAGAATTGGAAAAAACGAAAGAGTACTAATTACAACACTTACTATTAGAATGAGTGAAGAGCTAACTAATTATTTAAAAGAAATGAATATTAAAGTTGCATATTTGCATAGTGAGATTAAAACTCTAGAACGGCTTAAAATTATTCAAGATTTACGACTTGGAACATATGACTGTGTAGTTGGTATAAATCTTTTGCGGGAAGGACTAGATATACCAGAAGTAAGTTTAATCTGTATTTTAGATGCCGATAAACAAGGTTTCTTGCGAAGTGGCAGAAGTCTCATCCAAACAATCGGTAGATGTGCTCGTAATCAAAATGGTAAAGTAATCATGTATGCCGATACAGTAAGTGAAGCCATGGATGAAGCTATCAAAGAAACCAAAAGAAGAAGAGAAATCCAAGAGCATTACAATGAAGAACATGGAATTGTTCCTAAAACTATTATTAAAGAAATAAAAGAAGTAGTAACTAATAATATGGTTAGTGAAGAAAAGAAAAAGAAAGTAAGTAAGAAAGAAAAAGAAAAGATGATTTTACAAATTGAAGATGAAATGAAAGAAGCAGCACGTAAATTAGATTTTGAAAGAGCTATGGAACTTCGTGACATTTTATTTGAAATGAAAGGTATTTAAAAATACTTTATGATATGGTAAAATCAAGACAATTGGAGGTAATAAAATGACAACATTTATTTTTGGACATAAAAATCCTGATACTGATTCAGTATGCTCAAGCATTGCATTATCCTATTTAAAAAATGAAACTGGAGGTAAAACTGCCCCTAAGGTTCTAGGCAATATTAATAATGAAACTAAATTTGCTTTAGAATTTTTTAAAGTTCCCGTACCAAGTTATTTAAATGACGTACGAGTTAGAATAAAAAATATCAAATATGATAAAAAGGCATATATATCTGAAGAAAAATCAATTAATGAAGCATTTAAAGTTATGCAACATCAAAATATAACTGCTATACCATTAATTGATGATAAGAAAAAATTAACAGGTTATGTAACATTAAAAGAAATTGCTAAGTATTTAATAAATGGCAATAAAGAAATAGTTCATACCACTTTAGACAATATAATCGAAACCCTCAATGCTAAAGTAATAACCAAATTTGATGAATATATTTCCGGAGACATTCTAATTGCAGGTTTACAATCTAAAACAATTCAACAAGAAATAGATTTATCACCCCACGATATATTAATTGTGGGAGATCGTTATAAAGTATTGGAATATGCTATAGAATCACATGTAAGATTAATTATATTGCCATTAAATGTTAATTTGGACAAAAAGATAATTAAAAAGGCCGAAAAAAATAAAGTTAATATAATTGCTTCAGAATTAGATAGTTTCCAAATTGCCAATAAGATATTGCTAAGTAATTTTGTTAAAAGCATTAATTTAAATAAAAGTCCAATTACTATAAATAATGAAGATTATTATACGGAATTTAAAAATATGACTCACCGAGTTAACCACTCAAATTATCCTGTAGTAAATAACAAGGGTGAATGTCTTGGTTTAATTAAATTAACTGGACCAAATGAATATGAAAAACAAAAAGTAATTTTAGTAGATCACAATAACTTTGCGCAATCTGTTGATGGCCTTGATGAAGCGAATATTTTAGAAATAATCGACCATCATAATATCGGAGATATTGGTACATCTCTTCCAATTAATTTTAGAAGTAAACCAGTAGGCTGTACATCAACTATGATTTATGAAATGTATAAAGAACAACATGTACCTATTCCTAAAAACATGGCAGGTCTTATGCTTTCAGCAATTCTTTCTGACACTTTACTTTTAACAAGTCCTACAACTACAGAAGATGATAAATTTGCTGCAGTAAAACTTGCCAATATTGCCAAAGTTGATATTGATAAATATGGTATGGAAATGTTAAAGGCATCAAGTTCTATCGAAGGCAAGAGTGTTGAAGAATTAATCAAAACTGACTTTAAATCATATGTTGTTGGAGATAAACTTTTAGGTATTAGTCAAATTATGACTATGGATATTGAAAAAATTGAAGAAAATATTGATGCATATATTGCTAAACTTAATGAAATGGTAGAAGATAAGTATACTATTGTTACTATTTTTATAACCGATATTATCAAAAATGGTTCATATGTAATTTATAATGATGCAGCTGCAGGTATCATTCAAGATAGTTTTGGTTTAAAAAGTATTCACCAATGTATGTTCTTACCTAAAATTGTTTCTCGTAAAAAACAAATACAACCAAATATTATAAGTGTACTTGAAGGTGATTAGATGAAGGCTTTAGTAACTGGAGCATCTAGTGGTATAGGAAAACACATAGCATATTATTTAGCAAGCCAAAATATCGATTTAATATTAGTAGCACGCAGCAAAAAAGAAATGGAACACATTAAAAAAAGTGTCAAAGTAAATGTCAAAATATTAACACTTGATTTACTTAAAGAAGAAAATGTTTACAAACTTTATGAAGAAACTAAAAATGATAACATTGATATTTTAATTAATAACGCCGGCTTTGGTCTTTTTGGTACATTTGCCGAGACTGACCTTAATAGAGAACTTGAAATGATTGATTTAAATATTAAAGCATATCACATATTAACTAAATTATTTTTGTGTGATTTTATCAAAAAAGATACAGGTTATATTTTAAATGTTTGTTCCAGTGCTGGTTTTATGGCGGGACCAAGACTTAGTACTTATTATGCTACTAAAAATTATATAACAAAACTTACCATGGCTATAAATGAAGAATTACGCCAAGCGGGAAGTAATGTGTCAATTTCAGCATTATGTCCAGGACCAGTAAACACCAACTTTAATAAAGTAGCTCATGGAAAGTTTTCCATTAAAGAAGCAGACCCAACATATGTCGCTAAATATGCTATTGATAAAATGTTTAAAAGAAAAATGATAATAGTTCCAACTTTACGTATGAAACTTACATTATTTTTAACAAGATTCGCCCCATACCGCTTTCAGTTACTTATAGCATATCACATCCAAGGAAAAAAGTTAGGTAAATAATCAGCCAATTAATGGCTTTTTATTTTGCTTTATGATAAAATAAAAATAATAAGGGTGATTGTAGTGCGAAAAAAAATCATAGTAAATATTGTTTTAGGAATGCTTATAATACTAGTTATAGGTAGTGGATCATATATTTTATATAAGGAAATAGAAAAAAATAATACGGTTTTATTATCAGATTGTCCAAATACTGAAACTACTTGTGCATGTAATTGTGATTATGATGAGGTCTTAGTTGAAAACTTAGGAAAAAATGAGTTTAATAATTTTTATTATTATGATGGCGAAAACATAACAATTAATGATTTATCTGAAAATGATAAATTTGCAATTGTTTACAATAAAATTCAACCAAATGAATCATATAATTTTCCAATTGATCCAGGAGATACAATATCATTCTTTCGTCAAAGTGACTACGAAGAAATATATAAAAGTATATTTGAAAGTGATGCTCAAATCGACTATTCAGAAGGATTCATCATCAGTAATGAGCTCTTAGATTTATACTGTGGAATAGATACACTTAGAAA
Organism: uncultured Bacilli bacterium; assembly: GCA_944332715.1. GTDB lineage: Bacteria > Bacillota_I > Bacilli_A > RF39 > UBA660 > Onthocola_B. The sequence goes on along the minus strand of CALVKN010000007.1, from coordinate 39,162 downwards.
AAATAGAATATCTTGTACAACTAATGAAACATATGAAAGTTTTGGTAGTGGTTCTTCATATAGTTACGATGGAAATACCTATATTGTTTATGATTATTCAACCATTGAAAATGGAGATTTGATAGTATATGCTGATTATCTATTCGCTGATACCTCTTCACTAGCTGGTTGTGGTGCTGACATGGGTTGTGGTGATTACGAAAGTCTAACAAAGAATTATTCCGAAGAAGATATCGAAGCATTTGCTTTATATAGTGACCCAAATAAAGAAAACAAAGTTGATGGTATAGACTATTATTTTGATGTAATGGGTGGTATTGGTGAATATGTATCTTCAGAACAAATTACCGAATTAGTTAATCATTATAAAGAAAAAAATCAAACTGGAAAAATAAAAATAACATACAAACTAGATTCATTAAATAATTACTATTGGTATAGCACAGAATATATTAGCAACTAAAATTCACCAAAAAGAAACTTGAAATTGGTAGTAAATTACTATCAATTTTTTTATTTTGGTATTGGTGATGAAAAAATGACAAATTTTATTAATCAAATAATTGCTTTATTAATGGTAATAATTTATATTATTTTGGTAATTTTACTCCTTATATTAGTATTTTTCTTTATTCGATACTTACACTTATGATATACTACTGTTAGGTGAGTATATGAAGAAGTATTTTATTATTGGTGGTATTGTCTTAAGTTTAATCATCGGAGGATTATTTTTAGGGAATTTTCTAAGAGTAAAATTTGCTAAAATTGAACTTGTTTTAGTTGATGATTTGACTGTTGAATTTCTAAGTGATGCTAAAGTATCAGATTTTATTGAAAGTATTAACGGCGAAATTATTGATGATAAAAAAATTGATACAACAAAAGTTGGTGAACAAAAAATAGAATTCGAATACATTAACGATGATGGAATTAAACTTAAATGTTCTTATAATATCGAAGTTGTTGATGTAACACCACCACTTGTTTGGTTAAATAACTCGTATAATGTAACTGTTGGTAGTACTGTAAGTTTAGTTGATGATGTATTATGTGGTGATGATTATGATCCAAATCCCGTATGTGAAGTTATCGGCGAATATAATATGAATGAAGCGGGTAGTTATGATTTAGTATATAAAGCAACTGATTCTAGCGGAAATGTAACAGAACATGAATTTACTCTAAATGTTCGTGAACCATCAAGTGGGGGAGGTTCTTCAAGTTCTTCTAGAACTAGAACTGATTTTGCTGATGTAATTAGGGAATATAAAAACGAAAATACAGAAATTGGTATTGATGTGTCACGTTGGCAAGGTGATATTGATTTTGAAGAATTAAAGAATGCAGGAGTAGAATTTATTATTATCCGTGTTGGCACAGCTGATGGTATCGGTGGAGATTATGTATTAGATAGTAAGTTTAAACAAAATATTGAAGGCGCTAACAAAGTTGGAATACCTGTTGGTATATACTTTTATTCCTATGCTGATACTAAAGAAAGAGCGGTTGCGGATGCTAACTGGATCCTTGAACAAATTGAAGGTTACGAAGTTGATTTACCAATTGCCTTTGACTGGGAAAATTGGAGCTTTTATAACGATTTCAATTTAAGTTTCTTTGGTTTAACTGATATGGCTAGTAGTTTCTTAAATGTTTTTGAAGATGCCGGATATGAAGGTATGCTTTATAGTAGCAAAACATATTTAGAAAGAATTTGGCTTGATACTAACTATCCAATCTGGCTTGCTCATTATACAAGTCAAACTAACTATGAAGGGGACTTTGACTTCTGGCAAATTTGTAATAATGGGCGTGTCGATGGCATTGATGGTGATGTTGACATTAACATTAGATATTTGTCAACCGAGTAGCAAAATAAGAAAAAAACACGCAACAAAGTTGCAATGCAACCAAATTTTTACAAAAATCAACCGAAAGTTGGTAGTTAAATTATGTGATTTTTAATACAATTTATGGCGAGGTGAGGAAAAATGAAGTTTTGTGAAAAACTCCAAAAATTGCGTAAAGAAAAAAATATGTCGCAAGAACAATTAGCAGATTTACTAGATGTATCTCGTCAATCTGTATCAAAATGGGAAAGTGGTACAACCTATCCCGAAATGGATAAGTTATTAAGTTTATGTAAAATATTTGATGTAACTCTTGATGACTTAACCAATGATGAAGTAACTGATAAAGACTTAAAAGAAAAAACAAAAAGCAATTTCAGCAACTTTGTCTATGCAATCATTGATATGATTAATAAAAGTGTTGAAATGTTTAAAAACATGAACAAAAAAGAAATAGTAAAGTGTATAACTGAATTATTTATTTTAGCAATTATTTTACTATTATTCAAAATACCATTTAGTTATATTGATTCACTTGCTAGAGATATTTTCATCAATTTTTCTGATAAAACATTTTATACTCTTAATAGTATTTGGTTATTTTTATCAAATATCATCTATTTAATTTTGTTTGTAACGGTATTCATTTATGTTTATAAAATAAGATTCCTAGATAAATATAACTATGAACAAAGTGTTGTCAAAAAAGTAGAAGAAAAAGAAACGGAAGAAGTAATTACTGAAAAAGTAGTTGAAGAACATAAACCAAAAGAAAGGCATTCCTTTATATTATTTGACTTTCTTGGTTCACTATTTAATATATTCATTAAAATATGTTTAATATTTTTAGTAATCCCCTTAATCATTACTTTTGTCTTTTTGGTAATCTGTACAACCATTGCTTTAATTGCTCAGTTTATTGGACTTCATTATATCGGCGTATTTATTGCTCTTCTCGGAGCAACTGTATCTGTATGTATCATTATGGAACTATTTATAAGATTCCTACTAAGTAGTAATATCCCATTTAAAAGAATGTTTTTAGTATTCTTAATTGGTCTTATTTCCTTTGGAATCGGTTCCGGCTTAACGGCTTATGAATTTTCTAAGGTGGATTTTATCGATGATATACCAGATTATGCTAAGTTAAATAACATAACAGAAAATTATCCAATGAGTAATGATTTATATATCATACCAAATCTATACTATGGTGATTTGATTTATGTTGTAGATGAAACAAAAACAGAAGAAGTAGAACTAAGTGTTGATTACTATAGTGATTATATCAAAATAGAAACAAACATTAATAATAATGAACTTACTATAGGGTCTTATCATATTTGGGATGATACTTTGAATATCTTAGATATTGTTATAAATGATTTAAAGAACAAAAAAATATATAATTATGATTTATTAAGTAGAGCAGATATTACGATTACTACTAGTAGTGCTAATATTGAAATAATTAAAAATAATATTGATGCTTACCATAAGCAACTTGAAGAACAAGCAGAAGAATACAATTACTATATTAATGAAATAGATAGATTATATAGTGAATTAGATGCAAAAGATAATCAAATATATGATTTAGAAGAACAACTTGCGGAATTACAAGAAAAATTAGATAACATTTATAGTGTGATGGAGTAGGGAAACCTACTTTTTTCATTGCCAAAATCCTAATTTATTGATATACTAACCAACGATGGTGATAAACTATGAAATTACACATCATTTTATGGAAAAATGGTAAGAGCATTGTCAATACTCGTCGCCGCCAAGCAAGTTGTGTCATTCTTCACTTTTAAAATTTTAAAAAAGATATTATAATTAGTATAAGGGTGGTTTACATGTGGGTTAATATTGATTTTTCTTTAAGTGTAGAAGAAATTATTAGTTATTTAAAAACTCTAGATCCTAAAGTTCCTATCTATATTTCTTTTAATACTTTATGTAAAGGAACAGATATTTTAGACATTATTCCAGAATTTGTCCGTAAACTAGAAGAAAATGGTTTAAATATGCAAATAGGTCCTCACTTTGTTGAAGAAGGATGTATAATTGATGGTAGAGTTGAAATATTTGATGAATTATATTTTAAAACATCTGGAGAAAAAATAATTTGGTTTACGAAACGTTTTACTTTGCCAGATGATATTAACACCATTGTTTTACTAAGTGAAAATCTAGGAATTGAACCAATAATTATCCACATGAAAGATAAAGTAAAAAAGTACCAATACCTTTTTGTGCAAAAAGATGAAATAGGTGAAGACATAAGAGAAATGATTGCTAGTAGTAATTGGAAATTATCAAGAATAAAGAATGAATAGGGTGGATAAAATGAAAACAATGATCAATATTAATTTAAAGAAAAAAGAAGATTTTTATAGTAGATATTCTAATCAAAAATTAAATTCTGAATTGACTGATTTTATTTATAATGAATGTTATGGTGAAGATTATAAAAATAATATTGTTATAAATATTTATACTAAATTAAAGATTAGTAAAAATGAAAAAAATGATATGATGGATACTATAAGAAGAACGTTTGGATTAAAAGTTCAAGATGAACTATACTATTATGAAAAAGCCAAATTCAAAAAAACTATCCTCTTTTTGATAGGGATAGTTTTAATAGTAATCTATTATTTATCTTTTATTGAAGTATTAAGTGAAATTATCTTAATATTAGGATGGCTAGCCATTTGGGAATCAGTTTATAGTTTTCTAGCTGATTCCAGCAAAGACTATATTCGTATATATCGCCTTCGCAAACTAGCATCATCCCGCATTTATTTTTTATCTTCTTCAGAAGAAGATTCTAATTCTTGAGATAAAGTCTTTATTGCAGATTTTATATTTTTTTCATCTTCACTCTCCAAAGTATAATATCCGAGTCTATATGCTAAATCAAATACTTCTTTAGTTTCTTTATTTATTTCTTTAAACATACTTAGATATTCTTTATATATTTTATCACAACTTGCTTCATTCATGGCATAAGTCATATTTACTGATAAACATTTTAAAGTATCTAAAGTATCCATTAAATATTCTTTATCACTCATCAGTATCACCTTCTAACAACTCAATTAGACTGTTACAATTTTTAAAATGCATCTGGGCAAGTTCATCTAACTTTTTAGCAATATCTTCGTTTTCCACATTGCCTAAATAATCATCAAATTTTTTCATTGCCACAAAATTCCAATTAAACATATCTTTAATATATGCTGCATCTTTTGTGGAAATCATATTTTCTACATTTTTCATCAATTTTACCTCCAGTAATATTGTTAACTAATTTATATTTTATAAACTGTAATTTTTTGGTATAATTAAAGTACGGTGATCTAATGAAAAGAACGAGTAAAGCATTTACTGTCACACTAATGGCAATATATACAGTAATTTTAATATTTTTCTTTGTTGTGGGGTATTTTGTTGTGGATGGCTTACAAATTGAAAGTAGACTAGATAATGAGTTTGCAGAAATAGAATATTTAATTAATCGTGATGGTATAACAAATACAAATATTGATATAAGATTAAATAACTATGTTTCTGAAGGTGAATATCTTTATGTAGAAATGGCTATAAAAGATTACTTTAAAGATCTTTTAACAGAATGTCGAAAACTTAATGCCATTTATGAAGATTTACCTTTAACTACAGTATTATATTTATATAATTTTGATGAAGATGCACCGGAATTCAGTTATTCTAAAAGAGTACTTTCTGAAAAATCTAACGAACTAGAAGAAATTGGTAATAATTTAACATATTACTTTGATGAAAATACTATTATGTCATATGCAGAAAAGTACAATTTAAGTTGGTATTATGTTGATTATTATAAAAGCATGATGATCGATGATACTATTCTTAACGAAAATAAAGAAGATATCGAACAAAATATTGATTATCTTTTAGCAATGCTTGATACCTATACAGATTTCTTCACCTTTTTAAGTGATAATGCTGAGTATTGGACCATGGATGAAGATTATATTTATTTTGATACTGATGAATTACTTGAAGAATATAATCATTATCTTGATATTATCAATAACATGGATTTTTCTAGCGATTTTGAATCTTTTGCATAAACTTGTCAAAAGTCATTTAATAGTCACTTTAAAAAAATATACTTATATTGAAAGGACTGATTAGATGGAAATTTTAAAAGTTGAAAATTTATCGAAAATCTATGGTAAAGGTGAAAATAAAATTAAAGCCGTAGATGATATTTCATTTAGTGTGGAAAAAGGAGACTTTGTTGCTATTGTTGGGGCATCAGGTTCCGGTAAATCAACACTTTTACACTTACTTGGAGGAGTAGATAGACCCACAAAAGGAAAAGTATTTATCGATGGGGTAGATATCTATGCGATGGATAATGATGCTCTAGCCATTTTTAGAAGAAGACAAGTAGGTCTTATTTATCAATTTTATAATCTGATACCTATATTAGATGTTGAAGAAAATATAACACTTCCTGCTAAACTTGATGGAAGGAATGTTGATAAAAGTCACTTAAAAGATTTACTTGAAACTCTAGGTTTAGAAAATAGAAAACATCATTTACCTAACGAACTATCCGGAGGTCAACAACAAAGAGTTTCAATTGGAAGAGCAATGATTAATACCCCAGCACTTGTTTTAGCAGATGAACCAACAGGAAATTTGGATTCTAAAGCTAGTGATGAAATAATTGCTTTACTAAAAAAATCCAATGAAAAATATAATCAAACAATTATTGTTATAACTCATGATTTAGAAATAGCCAGTGAAGCAAATCGTATTATTACTATCGAAGATGGTAAAATAATTAGTGATGTAAGGAACTAATCATGAACATATTAAACAAATTAACTATTAGAAATTTAAAATTAAATAAAAAAAGAACAATTGTAACAATAATTGGGATTATTTTAGCAACTGCCTTAATTTGTGCTGTTGCGGGTATGGTTAGTAGTCTTCAAGCAACACTTATTGCTAGCGCTAAAGAAAATAATGGAAATCAGCATATAACGGTTGAAGGTATCAAAAGTGATGACTTAAAATATTTTGAGAACAATCGCCACGTTGAATCAATGTACATAATTGAAAATTTAGGTTATGCTCCTCTTACAGGTAGTAAAAATCCATACAAGCCATATATGTATGTAATTGCTTATACTGAAGAAGCTTTTGATAATACTAAAATAACTTTAGTAGATGGAAGACTTCCTCAAAATGCATCAGAAATAATAATTTCTAAAAGTATTATTGATAATGCTGAAGTAAATATTGAAATTGGTAATCGTATTTCTCTTGATATTGGATCTCGGGTTTGTAGTGATGGCTCAATAATGACTCAAAATAATCCATACTTTGTTTATGAAGAAGGCTATAACGAAATTGATGAATGTAATGAAACCCTAAATTACGAGTATACTAAAGAATATACGGTCGTAGGTATTATGGAACGTTTTGATTATAATATTGAATCGTACAATGCTCCGGGATATACTGTCATTACTTATACTGATAATTTATCAAGTAATTCATATAATGTATCACTTTTATTTAAAGATCCTGGTTATTATAAAGATTTCATAAATACTTTAGCTAACAGTGATGACTTAAAAGATTATAACTATACTTTAAATGCCGATTTACTTCGTTGGGAAGGTGTTGGATTAAGCGGATCAAATCAAACAATGCTTTATACTGTGGCAGGTGTTGTAATAGCTATAATTATAATTACTAGTGTTTTTGTTATTCGTAATAGTTTTAATATCTCAATAACAGAAAAAACTAAACAATATGGTATGCTTGCAAGTATCGGAGCAACCAGTAAACAAATTAAGAAAAATGTGTTATATGAAGGATTTATTTTAGGTTTAATAGGTATCCCCATAGGTATTTTGTGTGGAATACTCGCTGTTTTTATCCTATGTAATGTTGTCAATTTCTTAATGCCGGAGTTTATTCGTGATACCACATTTGTCTTTAGTGTGCCAATATTGCCAATTCTATTAAGTGTAGCATTAGCAGTAATTACTATTTATTTGTCAGTTATTTCTGCAGCTCGTAAGTCTAGTAAGATTTCTCCAATTGAAGCCATCCGCAACAACAATGAAATAAAAATCAATCCTAAAAAGTTGAAAACACCAAAAGTTATTGGCAAGATCTTTGGTATCGGCGGAGAAATCGCTTACAAAAATTTAAAGAGAAGCCGTAAGAAATATCGTACTACAGTTATATCTTTAGTAGTAAGTGTTGCAGTATTCATATCTTTATCTTCGCTTTTAAATTATGGCTTTAATTTAACAGGAATGTATTATAAAGATTTAGGATTTAATATGGAAGTATCAATTTATCCTAAAGCAACTGATACCGAAACTACCAATGATGATATATTATCGGCATATAATGATATTTTATCGCTAAATAATATTGATAAGTATTCTTTAGAACGTCGTACTTTACTAGAAGTAGATGGTAAAAAATACTTATCTGATGATGGATTTTTCAATTACTATGGCGATCCAAAAGATGAATTTAATGAAGAATCTTTAGTAAATATTGAACTTGTATCTCTAGGAGATGCTGAATACGAAAGATTCATTGAACGCATCGGTGGTAATAAAGAAGATTATCAAAATGGTGGTATTTTAATTGATGATGGTTCAATGTATATCGATGAACATTATGAACACTTTAATATTTATAATGTTGATCCTGGTGATACCATTACTGGAACCCTTGAAAATGGTACAGACTACTCTTTAAATATTGTTGCTAGAGCTGATGAAAGACCAATGGGACTTGAAAATCTATATTCATCAAGTGGTTATATCATCGTATCTGATAGCATGATGGATTCTTTAGATTATTCCTATAATAGCTTATTTATAAATAGTAGTGATACAACTGAGTTAGAAAGTGATATTAATGACTACTTAGAAAATACTGATTATGAATATTATTTATATAATGTTGAAGAAGAAGTAAATGCTCAAAAATCCATGATTTTACTAATTTCTATATTCCTTTATGGCTTTATCATAGTAATAAGTTTAATTGGTATTACCAACATATTTAATACTATAACTACTAATATGAATTTAAGAAGTCGCGAGTTTGCTATGTTAAAATCAATTGGTATGACAAAACGTGAATTTAATAGAATGGTCCACTTAGAAAGTATATTCTATGGAACAAAATCATTACTTATTGGTATCCCTTTAGGTTTACTTGGCTCATTCGGTATCTATAAAGCATTTGCTGTTGGTAATGATTTCGGATTTATTGTTCCGTATCTTGCTATACTAATTGCAGTTGTAATAGTATTCTTACTTATAGGTTTAATAATGCATGTATCAGTTAAAAAGATTAACAAACAAAATATAATAGAAACAATTAGAAATGAAAACATATAAAAAAGGCTTACCATTAATTTGGTAAGTTTTTTAGTGCATTATTTAGTTTACAATTTTTTAAATTAGACATCTTTATAATCTTCTGCTCTAATGTCATAACGCATTACTAATGCATCCCACTCTTTTTTAGGAATCATTCCTTCAGCATAAGCATTTTTAGCAAGTACATCTAAGTGATCACAATAATCAAAATAAAGTATTCTTTTTTCCTCATCTAGTTTTTCCAATTCTTCAATTTGATGCCGTATAGACCTAGGTACTTTAAAATCTATCTTTATTTCATCATTTACCCAATTATACTTTTTCATATCCACTTCACCTAATAATAGTATAGCATAAAATATGCTTTTATCTAATAAAAAATAGAATCAGTATGTTACTCTATAGGTTTTAATATACCTTAATTTTTGTTACAATATAAGCGGTGATCCAAATATGTATAGCATATTACTTATCGAAGATAATGAATATATAATTAAAGGAATAAAATATTTACTTGAGGCAAATAACTTTAAGGTAACTGTTGCAAGTACACTTAATGGTGCCAAAACATTAATTGAAAATAAATATGATTTAATAATACTTGATTTAATGCTTCCTGATGGTGATGGACTAGACTTTTATGAAGAGTATCTAAAAAATAAAGCAACACTAGTCCTAACCGCTAAAGATGATGAAGATATTATATCTAGTTCTCTAGATTCCGGCATTGAAGATTATATTATCAAACCATTTAGATCTAAAGAATTACTTGCTAGAATTAATAAAATACTTAAAAGAAATAAAGATAATGAAATAATTACAGTTGGTAATGTTTCAGTGGATACTGAAGCAGGTAGAGTATTTGTTGATAATAATGAAATAATTTTAACAAGCCTAGAATATCGTATTTTATTACTTCTTTTTCAAAACTTAAATAGAATAGTAACTAGAGATATTTTAATCGACCGTATTTGGGATATCACGCATAAATATGTTGAAGATAATACTCTAACAGTATATATAAAAAGAATTCGTGAAAAATTAGGTAATGATGATATAATAAAAACTATTAAAGGGATAGGTTACAGGGTGGATAAATGAAAAGTTATAAACGCATTATAATTATACTAATAATAGTAACATTAATAATAACAGTCTTTTTATCATATTATTCCTATTATCGCTATACGCATCTTACCAATGCTTTTGTTTCTAATGTAGTTGAAGTTATTGATACTAATTATCCAGATGTTGATATGACTACAATTATTGATATTATTAATTCTAGTGATTATACAACTTCTGATATACTTACTAATTATGGATTTACTGAAAATGATATAAGTATTCTTTCATCACTAAAGGAAGAATTTACTAAAGAACTAATAATAAATATAAGTGTATTTGTTATTATATCTACTATATTTATTATAATTATTATTGCTAAAGAACATAAAAATAAAAAGAATTTAAATGATATAATTAGTTATTTAAAAGAGTTAAATCGTGGTAATTATAATCTTAATATTGATTTAAATAAAGAAGGAAACTTGTCGATATTAAAAAATGAAATATATACAACTACCGTAATGCTTCGCAAGCAAGCTGAAAAAGAATTACAAGATAAAATTAATTTAAAAGATTCCCTAACTAATATATCGCATCAATTAAAAACTCCACTTACATCCATATCTCTTCTTGTTGATAACTTATTAGATGAAGAAATTGATACTAATACTCAAAAAGAATTTTTATTAGATATTAAAAATCAAATAGAAAGTATTAATTACTTAATAATTGTTTTACTTAAATTATCCCGTTTTGATGCTAATGTCGTTACCTTTAAAGAAGAAAAAATAAACGTTAAAAATTTATTAATCGATATATTAAAACATATAGATATTATAAGAGAAGTAAAAAATATTGATATTCATATTACTGGGGATAATGCATCAACACTAATTGGTGATTACAAATGGGAATATGAAGCAATAAGTAATATTTTAAAAAATTGCTTAGAATATACACCTGAAAATAAAAATATTTATATTAAGTATCGGGAAACTAATATGTATACCGAAATTATTATCGAAGATGAAGGCCCTGGCATGAGCAAGAACGAAAAAAATAAAATATTTGAAAGATTTTACAAAGGAAATATTAGTAATTCTAATAATTTTGGTATAGGGTTGTCTCTTGCTAAAGAAATTATTAATAAGGATAATGGCAAAATAAAAGTAGAATCAGAATTAAACAAAGGGACAACATTTAAAATTCGTTATTATAAATAGTTTACTTCTTTAAATTAATTAAGTATAATTTTAAAAGAGGGTGATAAAGTGGTAAAGAATAATATTTTAAGAAATTTAACTAAACCTAAAAAGACTCTTTTAGTATTAGGCTTAATCATTATAGTTATTGGCCTTTTCGGTGGTGGTGTCCTTACATTTTTTGTAAGTAAAGAAGATGCCACTAATTTACGTGATGTTAATGAGCCAAATATATATTCCGAGGTTGATGTATCTTTAGTAACTAGTCATTTTGCAACACTTGAAACTAATAATTCTTTAGAAAAATATTACTTTATTACTGATACTGAAGGATATTTATATATTGCTAAGATGGATGATGAAACATTTGCTAAATTAAAAGCTAATTATGATTACAATTATAGTACTGATCCAACGCTCGAAGAACCAGACTCTGTAATGATTTCTGGTACATCTGAAGATATACCTAGTGATATTGCTAATTTTGCAGTTGAATACCTCCAAGAAGATTTGGGGTTAAGTGAAGTAAATATCAATAATTATAACAATGTTATTTATCCTTTTTTAATAAATACTTATATAACTAAAACAAATACCATAATGGATATTGCCATAGTTTTTGGAATAATAACTGTAATTGGTTTAGTAATTTTAATGTTTTATATAAATAAACAAGCAAAGATAAAAGATAACATCTATAAATATCGCAAAAGTCTAGATGAAGTAGAACAAGAACTGGAAGATCCAAATGTAATATATAATTCATTATGTAAAATATATATAACAACTAATTATATAATTAGTTATAAAAATGGTTTAAACATATTAAATATAAATGATATTATCTGGTTATATCCGTATGAAGTCAAACAAAGTGGCATTACTACTTCATCTAGTATTTGTATAGTAACAAATAATAAAAAGAAATACTTTGTTGGTAAAATAAATATTACAAACAAAGATAAAGAAGAAGCATATAATGAACTTTATAATATTTTGCTTCAAAAAACACCAGAAGCATTACATGGTTATTCTAAAGAAAATCAAGAAAAAATCTATAATACTAAGTAATTTTTATACTACTTGACTTTATTAGTTAAAAGAGATACAATACTATCACTCAATTGAAGGGGTGCATTATGGAACAGGTCGCAGATGTAGTATCGCGAAAAAAACAAAGAATTCAAAGTTTAGAAGATAAAAAAGTTAAAACAGAAGAAGAAATAGAACAAGTTGAACTTAGATTAGAAGATCTAGAAGATAAATTAAGCTTAAATTATCAAGAATTAGACAATTTAGTTACTAAAGAAAAAAATAGTAGGGATATTCATAACAATTTAAATAAATTGATGACCCAAAATGTGTTAATTTCTTTAATAATATTTGGTTTTGGAGTAACTATTAATATGGCTTTATCTTATCTTATTTTAGTATATCTTTTACTAAATGTACCAAAATATATTAAATTAATTAGTGAACTTAAGAGTACTTGGAAACTAGATATTTCAAATGATATCAAAGTATTAAAAAATGAAATTGCCATGTTAGAAAGTAACAGGGATCACACACATGCTATTTTAAGAAAATTAGAATATACAATTGCTGATATTGATTCGGAAAAACAAGTTATCGAAGAAATACTAAAATTCATTCAAGAAAATCGTAGTCGCAAAGAAAAAAGCAAAGTAAACATTACTCAAGAAAAAGACTTTTGTCGAAGTAGGGTAAATCCAACATGTTCATAAAATGAGTGAAAGCTCATTTTTTTCTTGCTTATAAATGCATTTTTGATATACTAATGTTTAGTGAGGTATTTTATGAAATTAGTAATAAAAAATTTAAAGAAAAGTTTTGAGAAAAAAGAAGTCTTAAAAGACATAAATTTTGATTTTTCGAGTGGCAAAATCTATGGCCTTTTAGGTCGCAATGGTGCTGGTAAAACGACACTATTTAACTGCTTAAATGAAGATTTAGACATTGATGCCGGTGAGTTTTATATTGTTGATGACAAACCCCGCAAAATAGAATCTAAAGATATTGGTTATATGTTATCAACACCAGTAGTCCCAGAGTTTTTAACAGGTCGTGAATTTTTAAAGTTCTTCATTGATATCAATAAAGAAAATATTCCTGATTTAAAGTCGATAGATGAATACTTTGATTTAATAAAAATTGATGCTGATGACAGAGATAAATTAATGAAAGATTATTCTCATGGGATGAAAAATAAGATGCAAATGTTAGTTCATATTATTGCTAGCCCTAGCATTTTGCTCCTAGATGAACCTCTTACTTCATTTGATGTTGTTGTGGCTGAAGAAATGAAAGAACTCTTAAAGAAATTAAAAAAAGGCCATATTTTAATTTTTTCAACTCATATCATGGAACTTGCCCTAGATTTATGTGATGAAATAGTAGTTATAAATAATGGGGTCCTTGAAAGTATCGATAAAAACAATCTTAATAATGAAAAATTTAAAGAAAAGATTATCCATGTTTTAAAAGGTGAAGAAAATGCTTAGAGATTTTCACATTTCATTCCAAGTTAAGAATGCTTATACTGTAAATCAATTTATCTATGGCTTGCAAAGACTCCCTCTAATCGGTAAATTTATTCCGAGTACCTTTTATAAAATAAAATTTTTTAAACTACTTAGTTTTCTTATTACTTTTATCCGCGAGGTAATAAAAATATTTGGCTATAAATTATTATATATCGCTGTATTTTTAATACTACCTTTAAGTTTATTTAAAAGTAACAGTAGTGAACTATTCATGCACATATACTTGTTTTTAGCCATCATCGGGGCTTTTGCCAATACGGAAATATTTAATCCTACCAAGGATAAATATTATATGATAGTTTTAATGAAAATGAATGCTCGCAATCATGCTATCAGTAACTTTCTCTATTTTCTAGGTAGTATTTTTGTAGGTCAATTAGTATCAATGCTCATCCTTGCTCATAATTTAGTACCATGGTATTTTATCTTATTACTTTGTCTAATTACCATTATGTTAAAGTTTATTGCAATTAATATTTATTTTTATCGCATGAAAATAAAGGATGAAGTAATTAATGAAAATAAACCTAAATCTTGGACACTTTACTTTGGTTTAATTATTCTTTTTTGGGGTTTAGCCTATGGCCTTCCATATTTTAATATTATTATCCCAGAATATGTTTTCTTAATTATAAGTGTTATCATCATAATTCTCGGTTTAATATCAATTAAGTCAGTATTTACTTATCCTAACTATGCTAATTTATATAAGAAATTATTAAATCAAAATAATATTTTTGTAAGTAGTGAAGATGTTCAAAAGAACACTTTAATTGAAAGTAATTTAAAACGAATAAGCGTTGATACAAGTATTGCTAGTAATAAAGAAGGATTTGCTTATTTTCATGATTTATTTGTTAAAAGACATCGTAAGATTCTAAGTGATAGTGCTAAAAAAACAACATTAGGTATTTTACTAGTTGGTATTGTTCTATTGTTTGTTATATTTTTAGTTCCTGAAGCAAAGAGCCCAATTAATAACTTTATCATGAATTATCTACCATTTATCTTACTTTTAATGTATTTTATTAACACTGGTAAAGTTGTGACTAATGCGATGTTTATGAATTGTGATCACTCGATGCTTAGTTATCGCTTTTTTCGTCAGCCAAAGACTTTACTTTCGTTATTTAGAGAAAGGCTAAAAACTTTAATTGTTTTAAATATAATTCCAGCATTTACAATGAGTTTAGTTATTTCAATTCTTTTAGCTCTAAGCGGAGGAGCGTCTTATATAACTTATATTGTTGTATTTTTATCAATTATTGCTATGTCTATTTTCTTTTCTGTTCATAATCTTATTTTATATTATTTACTTCAACCTTATAATATTGGTATGGAAATGAAAAGCGCTACTTATACCATAGCAAGCCTAGTTACTTATTGGCTTTGTTATTACATATCCGATTTAAAAGTATCATCTCTTACTTTTGGTATAATTATGATTTTATTTGCGATAATCTATTCTTTAGTCTCCTTATTTTTAGTCTATCGGTATGCTCCGAAGACCTTCAAGTTGAGGTAAAATGAAATATATTTCTTACTATGATTCCCCACTTGGTAGCATCCTTTTAGCAAGTGATGGCAAGTCTCTAACAGGTCTTTGGTTTGCAAATCAAAAATACTATGCCAAAAATTTAGATAATGATGCTTTAGAAAAAAGTTTGGAAATATTTGCTTTAACTAAAAAGTGGTTAGATTTATATTTTAAAGGGTTAAATCCAGATTTTAATATTCCTATTAAATTTTATGGTACTGATTTTCAAAATCGTGTTTGGCAAAGTCTTTTAAATATTCCTTATGGGTATACTACAACTTATGGCGAGTTGGCAAGTTTATTACATACATCCGCAAGAGCCGTTGGAACTGCTGTTGGTAAAAATCCTATAAGCATAATTGTCCCTTGCCACCGGGTGGTAGGAAAGAATAATTCCTTAACTGGCTATGCCGGAGGTATTGATAAAAAAGAATATTTGTTAAAATTAGAATCTACAAATATTGCCAACAATAATAAGAAACATGTTGACTCATAATAGTATAAAGATATATAATTAATGTGAAATAATTTTCATATAGGGAGGCTCATATGATTGAACTTAAAAATATCTCTTTTAAAAAAGATAATAAAACAATATTAAATAATATAAATTTAAAATTAGATGATGAAAAATTTTATTGTATAACTGGCCCCAATGGTTCTGGTAAATCGACACTTGCCAAAATAATCATGGGAATAGAAAAGCCAACTGAGGGAAAAATCTACTTAAATGGGGTAGATATAACTGATAAATCAATAGTTGAAAGAGCCAATATGGGAATTGGTTTTGCTTTTCAACAACCAGTTCGTTTTAAAGGTATAACAGTCTTTGATTTATTGAAGTTTGCCACAAATAAAAATATCACTAGAAAAGATGCATGTGAGTATTTATCAAAAGTTGGTTTATGTGCCTTAGAATATGTTGATAGAGAGATTAACAATTCTCTTTCTGGTGGTGAACTAAAACGCATTGAAATTGCTACTATAATTGCTCGTGATCCCAGCGTTGCCATATTTGATGAACCTGAAGCAGGTATTGATTTATGGAGTTTCCAAAATTTAAATAGTGTTTTTAAAGAATTAGAAACTAATTATAAAGGTGTAATTCTAGTTATATCACACCAAGAAAGAATATTAGATATTGCTGATGAAATAATTCTTTTAGAAAATGGTCAAATTACGGAGACAGGTACTAGTAAAGATATGCTAGATAGAATATTATGCGATTCTAAATGCTGTAAGAAGGTGATGAAATGAATAAAGTTGATGAAGAATTATTAACTGAAGTTCTAGGTAGTGATTATGAACATGCTGATGCTATCAATATTCGTAAAAATGGGGAAAGCATTAAAAGAAGTGTTTCACCATATATCGATATAGTTTCTAAAAAAGATAAAAGTGGTATCGATATAATTGTTAAAGATAACGTTAAATTTGGTATTGTGCATATCCCTGTTATTATTACGGAAAGTGGTTTAACTGATGTTGTTTATAATGATTTTTACATCGGTAAAAACTCTAATGTCATTATCCTGGCAGGCTGTGGAATTCACAATGATTTACATAAGGATAGTGAACATGATGGCATCCATCGATTTTTCTTAAGTGAAAACTCCAAAGTAAAATATGTTGAAAAACACTATGGTGAAGGTAAAGGTGATGGGAAAAGAGTATTAAATCCAACTACCGAAATATATATGAAACCAGGTTCATCTATGACTATGGATAGTGTCCAAATAAAGGGAGTTGATGATACTATTCGTATTACCAAAGCAGAACTTGCCGAAAATACAACGCTTGTTGTTAATGAAAAAATACTTACCAATAATGCTCAAAGCGCTAAGACTGAATTTAATATTGAACTAAATGGTGAAAATGCTAGCACTCATGTAACTAGTAGAAGTGTAGCAACAGATGACTCTTATCAAGAATTTAAATCAAATGTTACAGGTAATACTAAGTGTTATGCTCATGTTGAATGCGATGCCATAATTAAAGATAATGGCCGTGTTAAAGCAATTCCGGAAATTTATGCCGGATATGTTGATGCCAATTTAATTCACGAAGCAGCGATTGGCAAAATTGCTGGTGAACAACTATTAAAACTTATGTCTCTGGGTTTAAGTGAGAAAGATGCCGAAGCGGCAATAATTGAAGGATTCTTGAAGTAGGTGGAATAATGCAAAAATTAGTGATTGTTAGACATGGAGAGAGTATTTGGAATTTAGAAAATAAATTTACTGGTTGGACTAATGTTGGTTTATCAGATAATGGAATTAAAGAAGCAATTAATGCCGGTAAGACTCTAAAAAAGTTGGATTACACTTTTGATGTTGCTTATACCTCGGTATTAAAAAGAGCTCAAGATACTCTGAATCTAATTTTAAAAGAATTAGATTTAGATATTCCTGTTATTGAAAACTACAAACTAAATGAACGCCATTATGGAGCACTGCAGGGCTTAAACAAAGATGAAACAAGACAAAAATATGGCGAAGAACAAGTAAGATTATGGCGAAGAAGTGCTGAAGTTAGACCTCCAGCCTTAACTAAAGACGATCCAAGATATCCAGGAAATGATCCAATGTACAAAGGATTACCGGAAAGTGAATTACCTTTAACAGAAAATCTTGTTGATACCATCAAAAGAGTAGTGGACTACTATGAATCTACTATTGTACTAGACTTAAAATTAGGTAAGAAAATAATCATTGTTGCTCATGGTAATTCCCTTCGGGGTCTTGTTAAATATTTAGATAATCTATCAGATGATGAAGTCATGAACTTAGAAATCCCTACCGGAGTACCTTTAGTTTATGAACTAGATGATAACTTAAAACCAATTAAACATTATTACTTAAAGGATGAAGATAATGCCTAATGTTCGTGAACCAATCAAAGAATCATCCAAAGAAAAGAAACGAAAAATAATTGATGTTGGATTTCGCCTTATGTGTGAAAAAGGTTATCATAACATCTCTTGTGTTGACATTGCTGCTTCTGCCAATGTTTCAACTGGCATAATCTATCAATATTTTAAAGATAAATTAGATATTTTCATCGCTGGAACAAAACTTTATGCGGAAAAGTTAATGTTTCCAATGCTAAACGCTTTAGAAAATAAAAATATTACTAAGGAAAATTTTGATAAAATATTGCGCAATATGATTGATGATGCTATTAAAGCACATACACTTACTAAAAATGCTCACAAAGAACTCATGTCAATGAGTTGTCTAGATAATGAAGTATTTACGATATTTAACTGCAATGAAGAAACTGCAACCGAAAAATTAGTAAATAACTTTCCTAATACTGCCAACATTAAAGAAAAAGTTCATTTATTAATTAATATGGTTGATAACTTATGTCATGAAATAGTTTATCATCAACACGAAGGGTATGATTATGAATTTATGAAAGAAGAAACTATTAAACTAATAGAATATATGATGGAGGATACTCATGAAAACTGATAAAAATATTTTAATTGCCTTTATACTAAACTTAGGTTTTTCTATTTTTGAAATTATCGGAGGCTTACTTACAAGCAGTATTGCAATTATTTCAGATGCTTTCCACGATTTTGTTGATGCTTTTAGTATTGGCTTATCCTATATTTTGGAAAGAAAAAGTAAAAAGAAACCAGATTATAAATATACCTATGGTTATATGCGTTTCTCAGTCCTTGGAGCCTTTCTAACAACTACTTTTCTTGCTGCTGGTTCCATAGTAGTTATGATAAGTGCAATCAATCGTTTATTTAATCCTGTGGCAGTTCATTATAATGGCATGATTATAATTTCTATTATTGGTATCATTGTAAATTTTCTAGCTGCTTATCAAACTAAAGATGGAGATTCATTGAATCAAAAGTCAGTAAACTTACATATGCTTGAAGATGTCCTAGGTTGGATTGTAGTATTCATCGGATCAATTTTAATGAAGTTTACCGATATTTCCTATATCGATTCTATTATGAGTATTGGTATTGCTTGCTATATTTTAATTCATGCCCTAAAGAATTTAAAATCTGTCCTAGATTTATTCTTAGTGAAAACTCCTGCTTCAATCGATATTGATCACATAAAAAAAGAATTATTAGAAATTCCTAATATAAATGATATTCATCATATCCATATCTGGAGCATCGATGGGGTAAATAACTATGCAACACTTCATGCTGTAAGTGATGTTAAAGATTTAACTGCTACCAAAAAAGCTATAAAAGAATGCTTAAAGGAACATGGAATTGCTCATAGCACTATCGAACTAGAAAGTTCTAAGGAAAAATGTCCTGAACACGATTGTGTAGTAAAAGTATCAAATAGTACTCACCACCATCATCATTAATGTAAACTCGCAAGAGTTTTTTTCTTTTACTCTTGACTTAGAGTTATCTCCAGACGTTATGATATAATTAGTTAATAAAGGAGGATTATGAAAAAATTAGTAATTTATTTTTCTCATACTGGGGAAAACTATATGAGTGATGGCATTAGAAACATCGATAAAGGTAATACCGAAATAGTTGCTGAAAAAATTGCTGCCAAAACAGGAGCAGATCTATTTAAAGTAGAAACTGTTAAGGATTATCCATATGACTATTATGAATGTTGTGCTGAAGCTAAAAAAGAATTGCAAAGTCAAGCAAGACCAGAGTTAAGGGTGTAAAAAATTTTTGTAGGTAAATTGTCATTATATGGTATACTGCATTTTTTCGTTGTCTAGTTTTATTTAATTATTATATAATATAATTAGTGATTGATATGAAGAAAATAGTTTTAAAAATTTCAGGGATGACTTGTAGTGCTTGTTCTTCTGGTTTAGAAAAATACCTTTCTAAACAAAAAGGAATAATTAGCGCATCCGTAAACTTAGTATTATCCTTAGCAACAGTAGAATATGATAGTATTTCAGTTAAGACGATCGAAAAATATATTTCGGAAGCAGGTTTTAAAAGTCTCGGCGAATTTAAAAGAATAGATGAATTAGAATCTAATTCTAGTGATAAATATAAATTAATTATTTTAGGTGTAGTTATAATATTTTTAATGTATGTTTCTATGTATCACATGATAAATGCTCCAGCATTTCCCTTGATTAATCACAATCATCCCGTAATACTTGCAACGTTTATGTTATTAGTTTCAATTATATTTTTAATCTATGGCTTCGATATTATCAAAAGTGGTATTAAAAATTTAATTCATAAAATGCCCAATATGGATACTTTAGTTATGTTTAGTGTCCTATGTAGTTTTTTATATAGTTTATATGGCTATATTGAAATACTTGTTGGTAACTCTAATTTTATCCACAATCTTTATTTTGAATCTGCTTGTATGGTTATTTATTTTATTAAATTAGGGCGCTTCATTGAAACCCTTGGTAAAGAAAAAACTAAAAGTGCCTTAAAAGAATTAGTACAAATTACTCCCGAATATGCAGTGTTAAAAAAAGAAGATGAAGAAGTTAAAGTAACCATCGATGAAGTAAAAGAAGATGATTTGCTCATAAGTAAAGCCGGAGAAAAAATTGCGGTTGATGGTATCGTTAAAAGCGGTAAAAGCTATGTTGATGAATCTTTTATCACCGGAGAATCTAATCCTGTATTAAAAAGGGCTGGAGATAATGTTATCGCAGGATCCATCCTTTATGATGGTTATTTAGAGTACAACGCTAAAAGAATAGGTAAATCTTCAACAATATCCCAAATTATTGAAATAGTAATTAATGCTACATCTAACAAGAGTAAGATTGAACGCCTTGCTGATAAAATAAGTGGTTACTTTGTACCAATAGTTATAGTTATAGCCATTTTAACATTTATAGTTCACTTGACTTTAGGTTCATCACTCACTGATTCTCTAACGCATTTTGTTACCATTTTAGTTGTTGCTTGTCCATGCGCTTTAGGTCTAGCAGTACCACTAGTAAATGTTGTAGCAAATGGATTATGTGCTAAAAAAGGAATATTTTTACGTAATGGAGAAGTATTAGAGAAAGCCAAGGATATTGATACGTTAGTATTTGATAAAACAGGAACATTAACATATGGCAAATTAAATATTTATAAAATGTTTAATTATTCTACACTTACAGATAAAGAACTATTAAATATAGTTGCTAACATTGAAAATTTATCTAATCATCCTATAGCGCAAGCTTTCAAAGTAAAAGAGAAATTAAATGTTACTAACTATCAAGTTATCCCCGGTAAGGGAATAAAGGGTAGTATTACTCATAAAACCTATTATCTTGGTAATGCAAGTATCTTAAAAGATTTAAATATTGAAGATGCTTACACTGAAAACTATCAAGAATTAACTAGTGCTGGTTGTAGTATAATTTATGTCATTCAAAACAAAAAGGTCATCGGCTTAATTGGGCTTCGGGATACAATTAGAAAAGATATTCAGCACGTTATTAAGAAATTCCAAGACTCAGGAATTGAAGTCATAATGCTTACCGGAGATAATAAAGAAACAGCTAGTATTATTGCTAGTGAAATAGGTATTACCAACATCTATGCTGATGTTTTACCCCAAGATAAAGCAAATACTATTGATAATTTAATTAATGAAGGTAAAAAAGTTGCCATGGTAGGTGATGGTATTAATGATGCCCCAGCCTTAGTTAAAGCAACCGTTGGTATAAGTATATCCGATGGCACAGATATTGCAGCATCTTCATCAGATGTAATTTTGATGAATAATGATATAAATAATATCCTAGATTTAATCAATATTAGTAAAAAGTCTTATCGGGTTATTAAACAAAATCTCTTCTGGGCATTTATCTACAACTTATGTATGATTCCTATTGCTGCTGGAGTATTTGCAAGTATAAAGATGACTCCGATGTTTGGAAGTATTGCTATGACTATAAGTAGTTTAACCGTTGTTTTAAATTCATATATATTTGGAAGGAGGAAAATATAATGGAATATAAATTAACAATTAACGGAATGAAATGTGAAGGATGCGTAAATCGTATCAATAATGTTTTAAATACCATTAAAGGTGTAGAATCATTTAATGTATCACTAGAAAATAAATCATTAACTATAAAAGTAAAAAAAGAAAAGATATTAAATGAAGTAATTACTAAGATTGAAAATTTAGGTTTTGAAGTAGAAAGATAAAAGTCCGGTTTTCGAGAAAAAAAGTCCGGTTTTCGATTCAAAAATAATATAAAAACCGGACTTTTATGGTAGAATTAAGTAAAAAAGTCCGGTTTTTGAGAAAAAAGTCCGGTTTTTGAAACTGAATGGAGGAGAAAATGCATTTAGAGGATTATGGAAAGATAGAGAGTACAAATATCGAATTTAAAGAAAAGGTCGAATATAGTAAGCCAAAAAGTTGGCTTAAATCAGTCTCAGCATTTGCTAATAAAAGAAAACTATCAAGAGTATATTTGTGGTGAATACCAAGAAGGAAGATATGCTTGGATTTTAGATAACATTGAACCTTTAGAAACTCCAATTAAGGCAAAAGGGCAACTTAGTATATGGAATTATGAAATTGATACTTAGTTTTACACTAAGTGTTTTTTCTTGCCTTTTAAATTGTATATGATATACTTAAAGTAGCAAAGGAGGATATAAGGCTATGAAAAAAATATTGTTAGGTATATTTTTAATTATGTTGGGCTTTTCACTAACAGGATGTAATAAAGATGAGGCTAACGTTCCAGAGAAAAATGAAACTGTATATGTTGAAAGTGAAATAATAGATAATTTGAAAAATACTGTAAGAGTAGACATAAGAGAATTAACGGAAGATAAAATAGTTGGCACAATCACAGATAGTGAAACTATTAACGAATTAATCGCTGCAATTTCAAATAGTAGTTATAGCGGATCTGATTGTCTAGCGGATGCTCATCAAATGGAACTAGAAATGTATGACGAAAACGATAATTTGTTAGATACAATTGATTTTTGGCCAAACATAGAAAGAATTAGACCGGAAAACTCATCCAATAACTGTTATTTTAATGTCCAAGGTGAAAACACAGTTAAAAATATAATCGAAAGTGAAACTGATTATAAGTTTTAAGGAGAAAAATGAAAAAGATAATAATATTAGCAATTTTATGTTTAACTTTAACAGGTTGCCAAGGCACACCTAAACAAGAAGTAGACATACCATTCAATCCCAATTACACTTTGGCAATAGAATTAGATGGCGAATCTATAACTAATACAGGCTTATCATTTACTGTTTCTGAAGATATGGAAAATCCCAACACTTACGGTGAGTGGTATGAAATTGAAAAGTTTGTAGATAATGTATGGCTTAAAGTTTCTACAATTAATACTTGCGAATTTAATGATGTTGGATTACAAGTTGATGATGATAAATCAATAGTTTTTAATATCAATTGGGAATATTGTTATGGAGCACTTGAAAGTGGAGAGTACCGTATTGTAAAATACTTTATACCATTTTTAGAAAGAGAAGCAACAGAAGAAGATAGAGAATATTTTTATGTAGAATTTACTATAGACTAAAAGAGAATACCTGATTGTATTCTTTTTTCTATTTATTAATAACTATATGTTTATATTCATCTTGCAAAATTTTATTTATTTCTTCTGGAGACTCAAGGTAGCCATTATTTAACCATTTTTTGATAATAGCGTTTAAACCAGCCATAAAAAATTCAATATGGTAATCGACATATTTATCATCATACATAATCTTTGATAAATTAGTATCATATTCCGTAAATATATAATGTTTATTCATATTTAATTTAAAACTCTAGTTAATTTAGAAATGTCTTTATATATGATCATAGCACCAAATTAGCAAAGTGGTGCCAAAAAGTTGCAATTTTACTTAAAAAGTGGTGCCAAAAAGTTGCATTTTTTCATAAGCCATTAATGATTATCGGGGCTAGACAAATAGGCAAAACATATACTATTGAAAAGTTTTGTAAAGAAAATTTTGAAAACTATTTATATTTTAATTTAGAAAAAGATGTTGAAATTACAAAAATATTTGAAAATACACTTAAACCTGAAGAAATAATAAAAAATATCGAAGTAAGGCTAGAAAAAACTATCGATATTGATAATACTGTAATATTTTTTGATGAAGTTCAAGTTTCAGAAAAATTTATAACATCTTTAAAGTATTTTTGTGAAAGTGCAAACAATTATAAAATAATATGTGCAGGATCACTGCTAGGAGTTAAGCAAAATAGATTTAGTTCATCATTTCCAGTAGGAAAAGTAGAAATGGAACACATGTTTCCTACTATTTATTCATAGATAGACATGATGGAGTAACAGATGAACATAGTGATGAAGATTTGTTTGGTAGATATTCCTTTAATTTTACTATTGCTTTTTATGATTTAGATACTAATATATTTTATTATTTGGAATTTGATACTTAGATAATTTATAATATAATAGATAAAAAGAGGAATTATGAAAAAGAAAAAAATATTAATTATATCTACAGTTTTATTAGTAATTATTATTTTGATAGTTTATTTATTGTATGTGTTTAACTATATACCACATAAAAAATATACTAATGAAGATTTTAATATTACTCCATATATAAGTGATATAGATAAAGATTCTGATGGAATAGATGACCAAACAGATATTTTAAATAATGCTAAAAAATATATTGCAACAAATCCTAAGTATAAAAGTGTTTATTATGATGGAGGATATCCCACTGATAACTATGGTGTTTGTACCGATGTTGTAGCCTTTGCTCTAATAGATGCCGGATATGACTTAATGGAACTCGTAAATGAAGATATTAAAAATAATCCAAATAACTACAATATAGATAACATTGATAAAAATATCGACTTCAGGAGAGTTCAAAACTTGAAAGTTTATTTTGCTAACAATGCTATATCTTTAACAACTGATATTTCTGATATCTCAGCTTGGCAGGGTGGAGATATAGTAATTTTTGATAGTCACATAGGAATAATTTCTGATGCTAGAAATAAAGATGGAGTTCCTTTTGTTATCCATCATGCTAATCCTTATCAAAAATTTTATGAAGAAGATATATTAGAATATAGATCAGATATAGTAGGTCATTACAGAATAAGTTAAAAAGCCAAACTGCTTAAAAGTTTGACTTTTTAACTTAGATAAACTATTAAAAGAAGTGTTGCTGCAATTATATAAAAGCAAAAATAAGACCTTGCAAAATTGCGAACATTAATATTTGGTGCACCACCAATAGCATATACAATTAAAATTATCCAACCAATAATAGGAATGGCAAAAAGAATTTGATAACCAAAGTATCCCCACATCGAAATGGGTTTGTATTCTTCAGGCAAATTTTCTGCGGTTATATATTTATTGATACCTCTAGGTATTTCCTTACCGCAATTAAAACAAATATCAGCACCATCTTTTACTTTTTTTCCACAGTCACTACAATACATATTTTCACTAATTCCTTTCATAAACTATTATATCATATCTTTATTTCTATGGACATTTTTTTAAATAACTAGTAAAATAAAATTAGGTGAAGTAAAATGAAAAAAAGAAAACTTATAATTATTTTAAGTGTTATTGGAGTTATATTAGTAATTTCCTGTATAGTAATACTACTTATTATAAATAATAAAAAAATAGAAGTAAGTAGTAATTCGAAACCAATTACAACTGAACTAAAAATTAAAGAAAACATAGAAGTTGATTTAAACTCTAACATTTTACCAGTTTCTAAGTTTTTTAATAAAGATGTAACTTCTAATGACTATGTAATTAATTATTACCAAAATGGTGAATTGGTTTATTTAAAAGATAAGTATGATGCACTTGGTGAATATGAAGTTCTAATTACTATAGATGGGAAAGATTATTCTACTACTTTAACAATAAAAGACTTATCATCCCCAAACTTAGAAGTTAAAGATTTAGAAATCAACAAAAATTCTGAATACAGTATTGAAGACTTCGTTGTAAGTTGTACTGATAATTCTAATGAATCATGTATTTTAAACTTTGATGATGAAAAAATGGCTACTTACGAAGATGAAGGAGAATATAAAATCGTAATAAATGCCAGTGATACTGCAGAAAATAAAGTAACTAAAGAAGCAATGCTTACAATTTCCTCAACTGATAAAACTACAAATACCAATAATAAAGATGACACTTCAAGTAATACTAATAAACCAAATAATGAAAATAAACCTAGTGATAATAATAGCGATAATAGTACGTATAAAGAATATGCGGGAACTTATTCTAAAATTAGAGAGGAAACTAATAGTTATAAATATGGTTTAATTGAAATTACCAAATATATCGATGATTATATAAAATACACTGATGGTACTGAAGAACTGAGTAAAACGACAGTTTTAGAAAAAGAATATGATTATTCCGGCTACAATGGTACAACAGATACTTTAAAACCAGAAGCTTTATCGAATGCCTCAAAATATAGTGCTAAAGTTAATGAAATATTAAATTTAGTTAATGATATTAGAACTAAAGAAGGTGTAGCTCCTTTATCTTTAGATACAACGCTTACAACTATGGCAATGATTAGGTCGCTAGAAATAAGTTATGGCGGAAATGTTTCGCATTATCGACCTGATGGTTCACTTTGTTTTACTATCGGAAATGAATTTGGGTTTAATTTTAATGCAGAAAATATTGCAGCTGGGCAAAGTACACCATCTAGAGTAGTAAGCACTTGGGACAAATCTCCGGGACATCACGCTAATATGGTCGATGCTAGTTTTACTAAAATGGGGGTTGGAATTGCTTACTTTAATGACACTTATTATTGGGTACAAATATTTAGCTATTAATTAAGGAGGAGGATATTATGAGTTTAATTGTTAATATTTATTATACTGGCCAAAATGGCAGTGCTAAAGAATTTGCTAAAGAAATGCTTTCTAGTGGTTTGATAGAAGCTGTTAGAAATGAACCGGGAAATATGAAATATGAATATTTCTATCCTGAAAATGATCCAGAAACGGTTTTGTTAATTGATCGTTGGGAAAATCGTCATGCCCTGGATTTGCATCATAAATCGGAAATGATGCCAAAAATTGCTGCTTTAAGAGAAAAATATAATTTAAGAATGCTTGTTGGATCAAATCCCAAAGATTCAGCAATTTCTTTTAATTTATAATTGTGTGAAATACCATTAGATATAACTTTTTTTTGTTCAAAAGTTAAATGTTTCCAGCTCTTCATTTCCATCCTCCTTTTCTTGGCAAAGAAAGATATTACTACTATAATCACATTTATTGCAGTTTTCTACCAATACCGGAATTTCAAATGAAATTTCTCATTTTCACAAATTATTCACTATCAAATCTTTACAAATAATGTAAAAAAAGTATAATTGAACCTAGGGAGGAAAATAATGAAAAAAGAGTTAAAAATCCTATGTATAAGCATAGGTATGGTTTTAATAGTAATAATTATTGGCTTAGTAATTTCTTTGTTAATTAATAAAGATGATTCGCTAGAAATAACAACATTCGAAGCAACAATAACAGATATTACAAACCAAATTATAACAGTGAATGCTAATGATGCTAACTTTATTGGAGAATATTCATTTGAAATTACTGATGACACTAGTATTATTTATTTAGGAAAAGAGATTAGTCTTACTCATTTAACTAATTTAATTTCTATTTACAATAATTTTGAAATAACTTTTTCAGGAGAAATAAAGGAAACAAGTCCTGCTCAAATAGAAAATGTAACAAAAGTAGAACTTGTTGTATCTCCTAGTGATGTAAATATTGTAGCCTATATTAACAATAGTGTAGATAGTGAAGAAATTCAAGTTATAAAAGAAAAAATAGAAAAAATTGAAAATATAAGTTCAGTAACATTTAAAAGTAGAGATGAATGGCGAAAAGAAATGAGTGAATCAAACGATATATTTAATGAAGTATTTGGATATTTGGAGGAAAATCCTTTATCGGATAGTTTTATAATAAATTTGGATAATTTAGATAATATAGATGAAATAGTTAGTCAAATAGAAGGTATTGATGGCATTGAATCTGTTATCTATTGATAAAATAAACAAAATTTGATATATTATAAACGTGAGCGTTACCCCTAGTGGATAATGCCTGCAAATATCTTTGCTTAGACACTATACCTGCCCAATCAAAATTGGGGCTACAAGGCTAGTGTCTATTTTTTATATTAAACGCAATATAATTACGAGTAACATAATTATGATTACTAAAAGTTTTTCAATTGTTTCTTCTTTCATCTCTTTGCCTCCTTGCATCCAAAACCCCCAATATTTGAGTAGTAATAGATTACTCAGATTTAAAGCAGGCACTACCACTAGCAGGTAACGGTTATCTATTCTAGAGTAATATATTTATAAATGCAAGAAAAATCGTATGACAAAATTCGACAAAGTAATGTTTTTAAATATTATGAATTTCACTTAATAAATTGTGCTTGCATTAACTAAATGTTTTGTGGTATATTATTTACATCAACGAAGATAAAGGATAAGTAATTATATGGAAGTTTATAGAGATTTAGTGGCTGGTGGAAACTAAAAATGGAAGTATAATGAATCTACCTTTGGAGTTGGATTTAATAAATCCCGGAGAATACCGTTATCAAAAATGAGTTAAATAAAGGGTGGTACCGTGCACTTGCACTCCTTGGCATCATCCTTTTTATTTTTAAGGAGAATGCCTATGATTGATATGCATTATGATTTATTATCGATTCTTTATTATTGTTACCTACGTAATGATTTTAGTTATGTAATTAAATTACAGAAGTATTTTAATGAAGAAAATGTAAAAGGATTAATTGCTAATCTATATTTTATGAGTGAGGCTGAAATGGCTCAGGAAATGATGGGTAAAAAAATTGATGTAGTAGAAATGTTTAAAGTATCTACTAAATTATTTAAAAAATATTTTCCAAACATTGAAGTCGTATTTAGTATCGAAGGCTGCGACTATATAAAAAATACTAAAGAATTAAAAAAATTAAAAGATTTAGGTCTTGGAAGTATCTTACTTGTTTGGAATAATAAAAATAAATATGGAAGTGGTGCTAAAGCTACCGGAGGTCTTACAGATAAAGGAAAAAACTTCATATATGAAGCGATAAAATTAGACCTAGCCATTGATTTATCCCACATGAATAAAGAAACATTTATTGATACTGTTGATGTTTTAAAGGATGCCAAGAAAAATGGTTTAAATCCTAAAGTGATCGTTAGTCACTCGCTTGTTGCGGACCTTTATAGTCATCCAAGGAATATCACCGAAAATCAAATAAGTAGTCTGAAGGAATTTAACCCTATAATGGGGCTAGTAAGTTATTCTTATTTTTTAACAAATAAAGATGAAGATATAAATACCTTAAAGATAAAATACTTAACTCATGTTAAAAAAGTTGTAGAAATACTTGGTATTGATAATGTGGGAGTATCCACCGATGATATGGGATATGATGAAGTATTATTTGGTAACCCTGTAAAAAGAATAATATTTCCATATGAAAACTTAAAAGAAGAATTAATTAAGTTATTAGAAAAAGATTTCAGTAAAGAAGAAATAGATAAAATATTATATTTAAATATTAAAAATAAATTATTTAAGGAGGAAGAAATATGATAGATATTAAATTAATTAGAGAAAATAGAGAATTAGTAAAGGAAAATATTAAGAAAAAATTTCAAGATGAAAAACTAGGTTTAGTTGATGAAGTTTATGAATATGATTTAACTTACCGGGAATATAAACAAGAAGGAGATAACCTAAGAGCAAAACGTAACGATTTAAGTGGTCAAATTGGTGGCCTTATGCGTGATGGTAAGAAGGATGAAGCCGAAAAAATCAAGAGTGAAGTAAGTGAAATTAATACGCGTATTACTGAACTAGAAGAAAAAGAAGCAAGACTGGAAGAAGAAATAAAATCAAGAATGATGGTTATTCCAAATATTATTGATGAAAGTGTTCCAATTGGTAAAGATGACACTGAAAATGTTGAAAATGAAAGATTTGGAGAACCGATTGTTCCGGCTTATGAAATACCATATCATGCGGAAATTATGGAAAGTTTTAACGGTTGGGATAAAGAATCTGCTGGAAGAACTAGTGGTAATGGCTTTTATTATCTAATTGGTGATATAGCAAGACTTCATAGTGCAATGTTATCTTATGCAAGAGACTTTATGATTGATAAAGGTTTTACATATGCAATCCCACCATTTATGATTCGTAGTGATGTTGTAACTGGTGTTATGTCTTTTGCGGAAATGGATGCGATGATGTATAAAATTGAAGGGGAAGATTTATACTTAATTGGTACAAGTGAACACTCAATGATTGGTAGATTTAAAGATCAAATTATAAAGCCTGAAGCACTTCCTATCACCATGACTTCATATTCACCATGTTTTAGAAAAGAAGTCGGTGCTCATGGTATTGAAGAACGGGGAATATATCGAGTTCACCAATTTGAAAAACAAGAAATGATTGTTATTTGTGAACCAAATGAATCAATGGATTGGTATGAAAAAATGTGGAAATATACAGTTGAATTGTTTAGAAATTTAGATATTCCAGTTAGAACTCTTGAATGTTGTAGTGGAGACCTAGCTGATTTGAAAGTTAAATCTTGTGATGTTGAAGCATGGAGTCCAAGACAACAAAAATATTTTGAAGTTGGTTCATGTTCAAATTTAGGAGATGCCCAAGCACGACGTTTAGGAATTAGAGCAAAAGGGGAAAAGGGAACATACTTTTTACATACTTTAAATAATACAGTACTTGCATCAAGTAGAGCAATGATTGCCTTACTTGAAAATAATTATCAAAGTGATGGAACTGTACTTATTCCTGAAGTATTACAACCATATATGGGTGGTATAAAAAAGTTAGTCCCTAAAAAGTAATATGCCAACATTTGAATTTTTACTAGGGTTATATATTGCTAATTTTGTTTCAACTTATGCTATTAAATGCCATGTAATTAATAAAAATGTTGCTGAATTTCATGATATAGCTAAAGAAAAAGGTATACCAGATGGACTTAGAGATTATATGATTGATAAGTTAGATAAAAAACCAGAGTGGTATGACTATATACCTGTAGTTAATTTAGCTTGGGCAATTAAAGATTGGGTAACCCGAAAAAAGGATATGAAATCATTTGTGTGTGAAATTGAACAATTTGAGCAGGATTATGGTCCAGTTAAAAAATATGTAATTGATACTACAGATGAACATATCGAAATTCAAACCGAATATCGTGAATATTACGTTGGCTATTTTGAAGAAGGAAGGCCTGTTGTAATATATTTTTACTATAATGGTGATGATGATATTTCTGTAAGTGATGAAAGTGCTAAAACTTACGAGAAGTTAGACCCACAAACAAAAATGGATACATTAATGCATATTTTATATCAAATATATATTGGATCAAAAGAATATATTAGGTGTCCTTGGATTGATGAAGTATTTACGGATATAATGGTAGCTTCTTTAGTACAAACTTTTGAAGGCGATATTAGATTTTATAAGTTAGATGAAGAAAAAAATAAAAATTTGGTTAGAAGAAAACCTAAGGATAAGTAAAGTCCTTAGGTTTTTGTATAAAAATTTCGATATAATATGATATAATTAAAAAGGATAGGAAGATTCCTATTAAGCTTTTAAAGAAAAGAGGTAGTTTTTATGGGATTTATTAAAGCTTTTGCCGGAGCCCTTGGTGGCACCTTTGCTGACCAATGGAAAGATTTTTATGCTCCAATACCAAATGTTCCCGCAACAGCAGCAGTTTTTCCAGCAGTTGCTAGTGGAACTAATGCCGGACGTGGCGAAAATACTAAAGGAAGCGAAAATATTATTTCCAATGGAAGTAAAATAATCGTTCCAGAAGGAACTGCATTAATTACAGTTCAAGATGGTCAAATTACTGGCTTGATTGCAGAACCAGGAGGATTTGAATTTAAATCAGATGATCCAAATTCCAGATCATTTTTTGGAGGAGATGGTATAATTTCATCAACTCTTAGTCAATCCTGGGAAAGATTTAAATTTGGTGGACAACCAGGTTCTCAACAATTAGCATTCTACATTAATTTAAAAGAAATTCCTAATAACAAATTTGGAACACAATCAGAAATTTATTGGGATGATGCTTACTTTGGAACACAAGTAGGATGTGTAACTAGAGGTACTTATACTTTAAAAATAGTTGACCCAATGTTATTTGTGAAAAATTTTGTTCCTGCTCAGTATTTACAAGCAAATGCTAAAGTATTTGACTTTGCTGATATGGATAATGATGCTGCAACGCAATTATTTAATGAAGTGGTAGGTACTTTATCCGCAGCATTTTCTAATTATACTAACGATCCATCAAAGGGTAATCGTATTTCTAAGATTCAAGGAGATCAAATTGGTTTTGCTCAAGCAATGGCTAAAGCCGTTGAAGATGCTTATCAATGGAAATCAACTCGTGGTCTAGAAATTGTTAAAACAGCAATACTTGCTATCGAATACGATGAAGATACTAAAGCACTTATGAGCGATGTTAAGAAAGCTGATGCTTTATCTGGTGCTAGAGGAAATGCCTTTATGCAACAAGCAGCCGCTCGTGGCATGCAATCTGCTGGAGAAAACGGTGGTGGAACTGGTCTTGCTTTCATGGGAATGGGAATGCAAGCAGCTGGTGGAATGGTTAGTGGTATGCAACAACAACCAACACCTTCAAGTTACCAACCGGCATTCAATCAACCACAAAGTGCTCCACAACAAGTGGCTCCAGAACAAAATGTAGCACCAGCGCAAAATACTCAAAGTGATGCTACAACTAAACTTTTAGAAATGAAAAAACTTCTTGATGCTGGAGCAATTACACAAGAAGATTACGATAAAGTAAAAGCTCAATTGTTAGGAATATAGTATTATGAAACCTGATTTGAATGAAGATATTAAAAAACAAAATTCTTCTATACAATCAGATGTCAAAATTGTCAAAACTGATAATGGTGCAAGTAATGGTCAAGATAAATGCCCAAAATGTGGGGCAACAGATATAGCACTTAATATAAATACAGGCAAATTGCGTTGTAATTTCTGTAGATATGAATTTGAACCAGTTAAAGTTGAAGGTTTTGAAACTGATATTAGTGACTTAGAGGGAAGTGTTATTGCTAGTGGTGCTCAAAATATCATTGCAGATACTAATGATATAGTTACTTTAAAATGTAGTAGTTGTGGTGCGGAAGTTGTAATTGATACTTCTGAAGTTACTCAAGCAAGATGTCACTGGTGTCGTAATACATTATCGATTAATGAGCAAATACCTAATGGTAGTATTCCTGATGTCGTTTTACCTTTTGCAGTAAAAAAAGAAGAGGCGCAAAGTGTTATTAGAGCGTTTGTTAATAAAAGAAAGTTTTATGCCAATACTAAATTTAAACAAGAGTTTACAACTAACAATATAATGAGTGTTTATTTTCCCTATATGATAGTTGATTTGAATGCTCATGCTAGATTAGTTGGGCAAGGTGAAAGACTAGTTAGAAGGTATACTCGTGGTGATAATGAGCATAGAAGAACTTATTATGATGCGGACCTTTATGATGTATCCCGCGAGTTTGACTTGACAGTTGAAGGCCTAACAGTTGAATCTAATTCTGATAGATTAAATAAAAGTGATGATGATAAAACTAATAATGTTATTAATGCTATAATGCCTTTTGATATTGAAAATGCTGTCAAGTGGAATGCCAATTATTTAAGAGGGTGTACATCTGAGCGAAGAGATATCAATATTGAAGATTTAAAACCATTAGTAAATGCCCAATTTAAAGATATTTCAAGATTTGTTGCTAATGAATCTTTAACAGAATATGATAGAGGTGTTGCATGGAGCAGTGAGACCTTAGATGTTTTGGGAGAACAATGGAAATCAGCATACTTACCTGTTTGGTTATATAGTTATCAAGAAGTGCGTGGTAATAAAAAGACTTTACATTATGTAGCAGTCAATGCTAGAACTAAAGAAGTTATGGGAAGTGTTCCAATACATATACCAAAGTTACTGGCAATATCAGCCTTAGTTGAACTATTAGGAATAATACTAATGCTCTTTGTTGAT
Source organism: uncultured Bacilli bacterium (assembly GCA_944332715.1). Classification (GTDB taxonomy): domain Bacteria; phylum Bacillota_I; class Bacilli_A; order RF39; family UBA660; genus Onthocola_B. The sequence continues at coordinate 4,367 of CALVKN010000007.1, read as the reverse complement.
TTTGATTATAGTTATCTTTTTCTTAGTTTGGGTATTATTTATTACTTTATTATATATTATAAATATCGCAATAAAAATGCTCGACATAGACATGAATTAGAAACTAAAAGAACTATTACTAACTTACGAAAAAAAGATAGTTATGTAATGCGTTTAAAAGAATTATCAAACTCTAGAATGCTCGGAGCAAATAACACTTCGGTAAGAGGTGTAGAATTTACAGGTAAAGTTAAGAGTGAAAAAGACAAAAACAACTAGATAACTAATCTAGTTGTCTTTTTAAATGTAAACTTATGTAAAGACACTTTTTGTCGAATTTTATCGCATTTTGTCTTGTTTTTTCTACTTTTGTCGAATCGCTTGCAATAATAAAAAATGCTGTTAAAATGGTTGTTGAAAGCGGGGTTTTGGTAAAAAAATATCTATTAATCAATACATTTTACTTTTTTCTATCCTTTGCATATAGTGTTTGTATATGCTATTATAACACAACCTTTCTACACAACTTTATTTCACACTCATCAAAATTCCGCTTTCACATTTTTTGATAGTGTGCTAAAATAAAGTCTTGAAAGCGGGTGATTTAGTGAACAAACCGGATTTATGTATTGCTAAGAATAGAGAGAAAGTTAAAATAAACTATATTGATCTTGATTTAGATATCCAACCTGTTTTTAAAGGTAAAAAATATTTTCTTAGAACTTACGGTTGCCAAATGAATGTTCATGATTCTGAAGAAATTAAATATTATCTTGAAGCATTAGGATATACACCAAGTGAAGTTTTGGAAGATGCTGATATAGTAGTTTTAAATACTTGTGCTATCAGAGAAAATGCTAAAGACAAAGTATTTGGTTATTTAGGAAGATGTAAACATTTAAAAAAGATAAAAAAAGATTTAATAATTTGTTTATGTGGTTGTCTTACACAGCAACCTAGTGAAGTTGAGGAAATAATAAAAAATCATAAATATATTGATATTGTAATCGGTACTCATAATTTAAGTGAATTACCAAAGTTGATAGTTGATGCCAGTGGTAAACAAACTGTAGAGGTTTACTCAAATAGTGATGAAGTACATGAAAATATCAAATATAGTAGAGATTCTAAAATATCTGCTTGGATAAATATTCAACTTGGTTGTGATAAATTTTGTACTTATTGTATAGTTCCCTTTACTAGAGGTCGTGAACGAAGTAGAAAAATAGAAAGTATCCTAAAAGAAGTACAATATTTAAAAGATAACGGCTATATGGAAGTAACTCTTTTAGGTCAAAATGTTAACGCTTATGGTAAAGATTTAGATTTAGGGTATGATTTTGCTACATTGCTTGAAGAAACTGCTAAAATAGGGATACCTAGAATTCGTTTTGTAACAAGCCACCCTTGGAACTTTACTGATAAAATGATTGATGTAATTGCAAAGTATCCAAATATTATGCCTTATATTCATTTGCCTATTCAATCGGGTAGTGATACTATACTAAAAAAAATGAATCGTAGGTATACAGTAGAGGAATATAAACATTTATTTAATACAATTAAAGAAAAAGTTCCAGGTGTTAGTATTACAACTGATATTATCGTAGGTTTTCCTAATGAAACAGAAGAAGACTTCCAAGCGACTTTAGATATAGTTGATTATTGTAAATTTGATGGAGCATTTACTTTTATCTTTTCTCCACGCGTAGGTACTGCTGCTGCCTTAATGGAAGATAAAGTTCAAGTGGAAGAAAAGGAAGCAAGGCTACATAGATTAAATGAACTTGTTAACAAATATTCTTTAGAAAGTAATAAAAAATATGTTGGTAAAACTGTACCCGTATTAGTTACAGGTCCAAGTGATAAAGGAGAAAATAAAGTCTGTGGTTATACTGATACAATGAAACTCGTAAATATTGAAGGTTCTAAAGATTTAATTGGTAAAATTGTTAATGTCAAAATAAATGAGGCTAAAAGTTTCAGTTTAGATGGGGGTGTTGAAAGTGAAGCATGTATTTATAGTAAATGTTAATTCTAATGCTGGTAAGACTGCTGAAAGAATTGAAGAAATCCATGGTATATGTCGGGCTTTAGAAGTCGATTATGAGATTTTTACAACGGATCAAAGAGCATCAACTATAGATATCGCTAAACGTTTCAAAGATGAATTTTGTGTTGTTTATGCTGTCGGAGGAGATGGAACAATTAATGCCGTATTAAATTCTATCATCGGTGGTAAAGCTTTGCTTGGAATTGTTCCATTTGGTTCTGGAAATGATACTTATCGCACTTTAAAAGAATATGATAAATTAGTTACAGAATGTAATGTCTTAAAAGTTAATGATATGTATTGTTTAAATATATTTAGTACAGGAATTGATGCTGAAATTTGTGAAGCGGCAGATAAAATGAAAAAATTAAAGGTTCCAAGAAGTCAAATATATAACTTAGGAATTGCTTATGCCTTTTTCAAACATAAAAATGAACCTATGTTAGTTGAGGCTGATAATGATAAATATTATGATCCAAGTATGACTATGGTTACAGTTTGTAATGGTAAGTTTTATGGGCATGGTTTTGAAATTGCCCCATCTGCTGACATGCGTACTCCAGGGGCTGTAGTATATATGGTTGCAGGGCTTAAGAAATATCAAATGCCTGTTTTCTTAAAAAAGGTTATTAATGGAACACATGAAGAAACTGATGGTTTAGTTAAAACAACTGCCAAGACCATAACCATAACTAGTGAAAATCCTGTAACTGCTAATGTTGATGGCGAAATTATTTATAGTGATCAATTTAAAATTGATGCTAACGCCGGCAAAATAAAAGTTGTTAAAAATAACAGAGTTTTAAACTTAATCAGAAAAAAGTAGGGATGCTCCTACTTTTTAAGTGCATAAATATTTCTTTTTATTCCATCATGTAAATCTAGTGGCTGTAATAAATGCCATCCAAATTTCTCATAAAAATTTTCATGTCTTGTATGTAAATAAATATTAGATATATTTAATTTTTCTAAATAATTAGGAATAGTATTAATTAAATATCTTCCATTTCCTTTATTTCGATAATTTTCTTTTATATAAATATTAGCAATCCATGGGGCATAGTTTGTATTATCATTATCATGCAAAACAATACGATAAAATCCAATTAAATTATCATCATCAAGTAGAGTAATAGTAGCTATATCATCTAAAATATCTGTATTAGAATTCTCCCAATTAATTAAAATATCTTTTATTTCTTTAATTAGTTTTTTATTACTTTTATCTAACAACATTGTCTTTAGCATTATATCACCATAATTATTATAATATAAAATTAGCCAAAAATAAAACTAGATATTTCTATCTAGTTAATTACAAATTGGTAGCGACGGTGTGATTCGAACACACGACCTGCCGGGTATGAACCGGATGCTCTAGCCAACTGAGCTACATCGCCATGAAATTGCAATAATAATATATCACAATTACTTTTATTTGACAATACTTTTTCACATTTTCACATTTTAAAACTAATTTTACCTTGAAAATAATCAATAATTTGCTATAATTATTAGAAAAAGTGAGGGATAAATGTGATAAAAACTAAAAGTAAAGGTGATTTAATAATTATATCTGGTACCACTTGTGCTGGTAAAGGAACAGTTATAAAAAGGTTACTTGCTAATCATAATGATATAGTATTATCAACATCATATACATCAAGACCTAAAAGAGATAGTGAAGTTGATGGCGTTGATTATTACTTTGTAACTCCAGAGGAATTTGAAAGAAAAATAAAAAATGGAGACTTTTTAGAATATGCCCAAGTTCAATATGGGGCATATTATGGTACACCTAAAAAGGAAGTGTTAGAACTTTTAAATAGTGGAAAAGATGTAATACTTGAAATAGATGTTCAAGGGGCAAAACAAATAAAAGAACTTTACCCAAGTACTATTTTAATATTTATAATGGCCCCATCAATGCGGGAAGTAAAAAGAAGAATTATGATGCGCGGTGATGAAAATATCGATCAAATAATTTCTAGGTTTAAAGTTGCTTACAACGAAATAAATCAAATTAATGCTTATAACTATGTTGTAGTCAATGATGATTTAGATAATGCCGTAGCAAAAGTAGAAGCCATACTAACAAGTGAAAAACTTCGAGTAGATAGAATTGAAGAGTTAAGTGTGGAAAATGAAGAAGAAATAATTCATGAACTATTGATGGATAAAGAATTTATTAATGAAAAAAATTATGAGTAACTGTTGCGTATAATTATTACGTGTGATATTCTTTAATGGGTGGTAGTATGAAAAATAAAGTATTATATATAGTTATTGGTTTATGTGTCCTTTTAGTTATTGGGCTTTGTATATTTTTAGTTAT
>CALVKN010000006.1 GCA_944332715.1 uncultured Bacilli bacterium | reverse complement strand
ACTTTCTTTGGGGTAAGGGGAAGTCTGCCCTTTTTGTTTAATTTTATAAAATAAATTTATTTTTTGTTTTCAGACTAGCCTCCTTATCATAATAATTGTACCATAAATTTTAATATTAAATAGCAATTATCCATTTTTTATTTACATAATATTGTCATTATAATATAATTGTGAAGGAGGACTTATGATAACTATTAAAAATGTAACCAAAAAATTTATTAAAACCAATAAGAAAAAAGAACGTTTTGAATTTACTGCTGTAAATGATTTAACGTTCGATGTTAAAGAAGGAGAAATTCTAGGTATCCTTGGTCCCAATGGCGCCGGCAAAACAACTCTACTTCGCATGATTGCAGGAATAATGATGCCAAACAACGGAAGTATTACCATTGATGACCTAACTTATGAAAAAAATGAAACCGATATCAAAAAGATGATTGCTTATCTATCAGGCAACACTAAAATCTATGGCACTATTTCACCATACGAACTACTTAAAATGTGCGCTGAAATCTACGATGTCCCATCTAATGAAATCGATACCAGAATTAAAGAAATTAGCAAAATACTTAATATGAATTCATTTTTATACAACAGAATCGAAAAACTATCAACCGGGCAAACACAACGAGTAAACATCGCTAGATGTCTAGTTCATAATCCAAAGTACTACATCTTGGATGAAGCAACTAGTGGTCTAGATATTATAACTAGTCAAATAATCTTAAACTTTATTAAGAGGGAAAAAGAAAAAGGAAAAACCATTCTTTATTCAACACATTATATGGAAGAAGCGGAAAATATCTGTGATATGATTATCATGATAAATAAGGGTAAAATTATTGCTACTGGTACTCCAGAACAAATAAAGAAAGAAACAAAAACCACAAATCTTCGCGATGCATTCTTCGCTTTAGTAGGTGACACTCATGAATAAAACATTACTTATTTTAAAAAAAGAATTACGTGAACTATTCCGTGATAAAAAATCATTAGCTATGATGCTAATTATCCCTATATTTATTCCCTTAATAATTATAGGTATGTCCGCTTTATTTCAAAGTCAAACAGAAGCCGATGTTACTACTTACAATAAAATTGGCTTCGACTACGAATTAAGCCCTACTGAAATTGAAATACTAGATAGTTTAGAAATAGATTATACTGTTGCTTCAACCGAAGAGTTAGAAAGTAGTTTTAACAATAAAGAACTAAACAGTTATATAACTAAAGAAAACAATAACTATATTATCAATTATGATGAAGCCAACATCGAAAGTTCCCAAGCTGCTGTCATGGCTCAAAGTTACTTAGAAACTTATAAATCAGTTTTAGAAGCAAACTACCTTACTGAAAATAATGTTGATGTCAATACTTTTAACAATCTCCTTACTTATGAACAAAAAAGTATTGAACAACAAAACTTCTATAGTAATTACATCGTAAATTATGCCTTCTTATTTATCCTTATGGCTATAACAGTATCTGCAACATACCCAGCAACTGATGCCACTGCTGGAGAAAAAGAAAGAGGAACATTAGAAACATTACTAACATTCCCAATCAAAAGCAAAGATATCATTGTTGGTAAGTTACTTAATGTTACATTATCATCAATCATAACTGGATTACTAAGCCTAATATTAGCAATACTTGCTATTATTTATATTCAAAATACTTTTGATATCTACAATGGTGCTAATCTATTAAATGCTCCAATAATTATTAGTTCTATAGTTATCATTATAGCATTCTCAATCATGACCAGCGGCTTATGTATAGCAATAGCAAGTATGTCTAAAACCTTCAAAGAAGCCCAAAGTGCCTTAACACCACTTACATTTATTGCTTTCTTCCCAGGGATGATAGCATTCATGCTAAATATAAAAACCAATGCTATATTATCAATAATTCCATTCTTAAACTTCAGTGTTATATTTACAGATATAACTAATGGTAATCTAAACATATTACACTTAATACTCATGTTTATATCAACAATAATCATAATAGTTATAGTAATCTATTACATTATCAAACAATACAAATCAGAAAAAGTATTATTCACCAATTAAAAAATAGCTCTTCGCTATTTTTTATTTAACTTAAAATTTTGATATAAATCATTACTATTCACTTAATAACCAATCAATTATATTTTTATGAATTATACCATCCCGTGAAAAATCAGTTTTATCAAGTGAAAGAACATATTTAGGATAATTATCATCTATTGCATCAAATGCATTAAATTCCCTATCAATTACTTTGTCAGAATCTAACAAATAAGTAACTTGATAATATTCTTTTATATTACCTTTAATAGCAATAAAATCTATTTCTCCATTTTTAGTTTTCCCTATATAAACATCATATCCTCGTTTTAATAATTCATTATATACAACATTTTCGATAGCAAAACTTTTATTAATTTCAAAATTATTATTCTTTATTTGAGCAATCCCTAAATCAGTCATATAATACTTATTTAATGTTTTAAGTACAGCTTTACCATGAATATCATATCTATATATTTTATTGATTATTAAAGCCTTACATAAAGCATCTAAATATGTATATAAAGTATCTGTTGATATAGACTTACCCTCACTTTTTAAATAATTAATAACATTTTCAGCTGAAAATTCTCTACCTGTAGTATCAACAATGTATTGTAGTAATAAATTAAATAACAAAGTATCTTTTAAACCCAGTCTATCTACAACATCCCTTAATATAATAGAATCAAAAACACTATGTAAATAATCCCTTATATTATCTTCATCACTAAACTCACATCTATTAGGAAGACCTCCCCATTTAACATAATTCCAAAAAGTCTCTTCAGATAAAGGATTCTTTTTAGATAAAAGAGTAAATTCTTTATATGATAAAGGATAAATATTAAATAAAACATATCTTCCTGATAAAACTGTGGATAATTCTTTAGATAATAATTTACTATTTGATCCCGTTATAAATATGCTAGTATTGTCAATAGATGCTCTTAAAGAATTAATTACTTCTTCAAACTTTTCAACTTTTTGAATTTCATCTAAAAAAATATAATATCTCTTATTATCAATTAGTTTACCCTTTATAAAAGTATTAAGTTTTTTATAATCTCTTAATTCTTCATATTCAATATATTCAAAGTTTATAAATATAATATGTTCATCATCACAGCCATTTTCTTTTAATTCATCAATAATTTGTCTTAGGATAACTGATTTACCACATCTTCTTATTCCTACTAGAATTTTTATTAAATCACTATTATAAAAGCCCCTAATTCTAGATAAATAACTTTCTCTTTTAAGCATGTTTATCACCTATATAAATTATATAATATCAAAAATATATTGTCAAGTTATTTCTCAAACAAGAAATAACTTGACAATATATTAATTTGTTTCTTATTCCAGAAATAACTTAATATATAAAAAACCAAGTACTCTTTACTTGGCATTTATAGACTATAACTTTCTTTTTAATTTATATTCCCCAGTAAATACTTCGGTAGCACTACCACGCATGAAAACATGATTATCTTGAGTTAGTGTTATGTATAATTCTCCACCTTTAAGAATAACTTTAATTTCTTGATTACGAGTAAAAATATTGTTATATATTGCTGCTACCACTGAAGCGCTAGCACCAGTGCCACAAGCAAGAGTCTCTCCACTTCCACGTTCCCAAACACGCATTTTCATTGTTTTATCATCAATTATTTCAATAAATTCTGTATTAGTACGTTCTGGAAATATGGGATTATTTTCAAATAATGGACCAATACTTTCTAAATCTAAATAATCTATTCCTTCTGTAAATATAACACAGTGAGGATTTCCAATTGAAACACAAGTTATCATATATTCTTGTCCATTTACAACAAGTGGGTAATTTATAACTTGTTCTACATCTAAATCTACTGGTATTAATTTAGGATCTAGAATAGGACTTCCCATATCAACTGTAACAGATTCTACTTTTCCTTGGGCCACTTCTAAATTTAATGTTTTTATACCTGATGCCGTTTCTATTTTTAAAGGATTATTGTGAGATATATCATGTTCATAAATATACTTTCCCACACATCTTATTCCATTACCGCACATCTTGCCTTCAGAACCATCAGCATTAAACATTCGCATTTTAGCATCGGCAACATCACTTGACATAATAAATATTACGCCATCTCCCCCGATACCTTTATGTCTATCGCTCATGGCAACAATTTCTTCAATCATTTCTTCTGGAACAATATTCTCTTCAAAACCATTTATATAAATATAATCATTGCCAATTCCATGCATTTTTGTAAATTTCATTTTACTTTTTTCCTCTTGACTTCTTATTTTCAACTATTTCTACATGAGGATAAGGTATTTCAATACCTTCCTTTGGAAACCTTTTATTTATTGCATAATTAAGTTGATACATATTTTCAAATACATCACTGTTATTATCTCCCCAAACCCAAGCTCGAAGTTTAATTCCATCATCCCCTAATTCTAGGACTCTAACTTTTGGAAATTCCACATCTTTATTTCTTCCCTTAGGATTAGGATGATATAACTTTTCCATTTCTTCTTTTAATATCTTCATTGCTTTATCGACATCTGATTCATATGAAATTTCATAATCCACTAATTTAACATTTTCATTTTCACTATAATTAAAGTTTTCTATTGTATATGTATTCATTTCACAGTTAGGAATAATTACTCTTCTGTTATTAATTGTTCTAATAATAGTATGACGCATTGTAATATCTTCAACAGTCCCACTAACTGCTTTATCAACACATTCGATAAAATCTCCAACTTCATAAGGGTTACCTAAAACAATAGCAACACTACCAAAAAAATTCTTTAAACTTTCTTGCGCAGCTAAACCAACAACAACAGATCCAATTCCTAAACCTGAAAGAATAGTTACTGAGAAGGAATTAAAGACATCAAATTGTGTTAAACAAACAAGAATTGCTAATGCATAAATAACAAACTTTTTAATTCTTTTAATAAACATAAGTAAAGTTGTAACATTCTTTTTTCTCTTATGTCTAATAGTTCTACTAATGACTCCATCTATAATCTTATTTAAAATAAATGCTACTAAAAGTATAATTATAACTGCAATTACTTTATCCAAATAATTTTCCACAAATTTTTCCAATTTACTTCACCACTCTAAGTATATCAATATTTCTTTGACTTTACAAATAAATACTGCTATAATAGACTCTAATTTACAGAAAGGGGACACTAAAATGACAACTTATCTTAGTGTTGGTACTAATAAAATATTAAAAGAATTAGAACAACCAATAAAAAATGGTAATCCCAAACCTACCGGAGGTTTATGGGCAACAATCCATGATGAAACTTACCCAAACTATAATCCATGGATAGAATTTTTATCAACAAAACCATACATTCTTTTTTACAAAAATTTTAAAGGTAACCCATTTTCAATACCAGCAGTTTTAATAACTCTAAAAGATTCTGCCAAAATATTTCATCTAAACAATATTAATCAATTAGAGTTTTTAAAAAAACATTATCCAACATCTGACGATTGGATTGATTTCGAAAGTTTAAGTCACGACTATGATGGACTTTATATCGATTTATTTGCTGCATGTAAAGATACACCAATAGAAATCAAAAGACAACTTGCACCATTTGCTATAAGTAGTTTAATTCTATTTAACCTAAATAGCATAAAATATTATCAAGAAGCAGTTGTTGACATTGAACCATATGATTTTGAATTTGAAACAGAATTTAGTTTTTATGAAATCAAAATTGATGATACATTACATGAAGTCAGTGACATCGATGATATTACTAAATCATTCTTAACTAATTTAAAATCTCAATTAAATACATCAATTGATGAAAGAACTTTTGCTATAACCTATGACAAAGCATTAACAGAGTTTGCTATAGAATTTTGCAAAAAAAAGGAATGTATCGAATCCCCAGAAACAATAAAAAACCTTTTAGTTAGAAATATAACCCGTAGTATTTAATTAATTTTAAATACTTTTTTTATTATTAAACTAAGTAGATAAGCAATTATCATCATCAAAACAACAGTTATTAAACTTGTAGGATTTTGAAAACTTTCAACCAAACTAGTACCAACAAATCCCCAAAAATATACTAAAAATATTTTGCTAATTAATATAGAGATAAAAAACTTTTTAAAATCCATTCCCACTAAACCTGCAGCAATATTCATCATAAATGCTGGAGTAAAAGGAATCGATAAAATAACTGTTACTTTTGTTAAAGATAAATTTTCTATATAATTCATACATTTAGTAAGTAAGTCAATGTTTTTTATTTTTCTAACAACAAAATTACGTAAAAATTTCTTTACTAAAAAATAAGATATTAAACAACCAATTATTGTACAAACCCAAGATATAATAAAACCTAATACATGCCCAAAAGCAATAAAATTAATCGTAATAAAAACAAATAATGGAAGTGGTGGAATAATAGATTCAAGCACAATAAAGAAACAACCAAGTAGTGGTCCATAAACTCCCATTGCATCAATAGTATCCATTATAAAATTATAAAAACTATTAAATAACTCTCCCATAAAAATCACTATTGTTAGTATAGTACAAAACACCTTAAAATACAATCAATTTACAGTTGCTTTTATTCTTTTAACACTTGGGTTACATCATATCCTAAATATTCTAACATATTAACAACTTTTTTACTTAAAGTTCCTCTATTGCATGTAATAAAATACTTTTTATCTCTATCAAGTAATACTTTATAATTCATAAGTAATTTATCCGCATAAATATTTTTACTATTAGGAGTAGGATTTTCTTTATAATCCAAAGGGTGCTGTACATCTATTAATATTCCCATGCTAGGATCATACTCACTATACATAATTTTCTTCATATTAATCACATTATATTTTATGATTATAATAAATTTAGGCCATAAGAAAAACCCACATTTTTGTGAGTTTTATTCATCATCATCGCTGAAGAAATCATCAAAAAATTCATCATCACTAATAATATTGTCATCAATTATTTTACTTGATCCATCTACATTTATTTTTGGAGTATTATTTTCTTCTACTTTAACTTCTTTTATCTCCTTTTTAGGTTCTTCAGTTTTTGCATCAATTTCTTTTATAAAATTATTTAAAGAAACATCTTCTTTCTTATTATCCATAAAGAATCTATTTTCTTTAACTTCTTCTTTTTTCTTTGGTAGTTCAATTTCTGAACCAGTATCTAGCATGCTATTATTAATTTGTTTTTTCTTTTTCTCTTCTTCCTGACGATCTAATTCTTTAAATTTTTCATCTAAGTCTTTTAACATACTATCGATATCTAAAGAATTAAAATTATTATTTAACATGCCGCTATTCATTGTATTACCACCATTAATAGTCCCAAAACTATTACCTACTGGTTTAAAAGGATTTGGAGTTCCTAACCCAGGAGATTTCATATTTGCCATTTTTTTACTTTTTTCTTCCGTAACAAACTTTTTCAAATCAAATATTTCTACTTCTTGTTTAATTCTAGATGGATATGGCTCTTCTTTTCTTTCAATTCCCCATTCCATTTTAAAATCTGGTTCTAATTTAGTTCTAAAAGGATCTGTTCTAAGTCTTTTTATTATTGCTTCAAAAAGTTTCATCTTTTGTAAGTCAGTTACTGTAATAAGTGGTCTAGTTGCATTCTTATCTTTATCATCAGTGACCTTTACTTCCCCGCACATCTTCGAAATTTCTTCCAAAGCCTTCATTTCTGTACTAATTAAGTATACTAAGTTACCACAGTTACCTTTAATAATTTCTGCAACATTATCACCATATACATCATTAAGTTGAGCAAAGTTTTGAATAATAAATGTAAATCTTATATCCCGACTTCTTGCTGCAGATACCATCGCATCCACATCTTTAAGCGGCGGCATATTTGCAAATTCATCTAGAATAAAGTTTGTTCTATATGGAAGTTTTCCACCATTTTCTTGGGCAACATCAATTAATGTTTCATAACATTGCTTAATAAAAATTGTCATCAAACTATGGTAAGTTTTCTTTTCATCATGTATAATCATAAATACTGCAGTCTTACCATTACCAATATCACGCATATCAAAGTCACTATAAGAAAGCATTTCACTTAGTGCTTCCCCAGTTGAAAAGTTTCTTATCTTTTGTCTAAATGTCGCTAACAATCCACCCTTAGTATCATTCGGTGCATTAATTGTACTTGTTGCAAATATATAAGGGGTTGATTTTTCTCCCTTAAGTCCAAAATATTCTTTAATATAGTTACTTGTTGCGTATCTTTCTTCTCCAACAGCACTCATATAGTTAATACTATTTAAGTTTACTTCTCTTTCTTTAGCATCTTCAAATAACCCTAAAGCTAAACCAGAAAAGTAATCAGCTGCTGATTTTTCCCAGAAATCTGATTCCGATTTATTACTTGGATCATACAAAATATTTAAAGCAACGTCATTTAAAAGTTCGATAGCTTTATCTTGATTACCCCCAGTATAATATTTATACGGAAGTGTCAAAGGATTCCATGAATTACCTCTTTGAGGCTCACGAAAATTAAGTACAATTATTCTATATCCTCTACTCTTTAAATAGGATGCACTATATTTATATATTTCACCTTTAGGGTCAGTAATAATCATACTTTCACCTTTTTTAGCAAGCAAATTAACCATTGGTTTTACTATTGTTTGCGTTTTACCACTACCGGTCGACCCAATTACTAAATTGTGATATTCCCCATTATCAACCCATATTTCTTTACCATTGTTAATTAAAGGAATACCCGCAGCATCTAAAGTATCGTTTAAAGGATTTACCTTTACAACTTCACTTGCTCCCTTTATATCTTTTTCACTCGCCCATTTCGAATAACCATCACTAGATTTACCTTTAAAGATTAAACCAACGCCATGACTTCCTTTATCTTTCTTAAATATATAACTAGAAACACTAGCAAATATTGCCACTAATGCTCCTACAAATAAGAGTAATGTAACTGGCAAATAAGCACCAGTAAATGCCTTAAAAGGAAGCAAACCATAAAATCTACCTTCTTGTGCAAGTGTAGCCACATTTAAAACAGCTATAGCGCAAAGATATAGTAGTAAAACACAATATATACAAAATAGTAAAAAATCCTTAGGTTCTACTTTAAATTTCACGTTTCTTCTTCCTTTCCCTAATATTATACAACAAAATTGTTATTTTTCAAATTAATAGTGTAATCCATTATGCCAAATTCTTCAATTGTTACCACATTTTGATTATTATCAACTATATTATATCTTATAAAATCATCTGCTTCAGTAACAGAATAAGAAAATACAATTGGTGATAGATCATTTAAAATAGCATCTCGATAATTAGAAAAATCAGATAAACCTCCAAAATCTTCTTTTGCATCTTCGTCTAACATATCATATGCCAAAGTCACATCAGCATAAAGTAAATTAATAAATTCCTGTATATAAGTTATTAATTTGGACTCTACATTAATATCATAAGTCTCAAATGCATTTTCACCACTTACTTTAACGTCATCACTATACTCATAATTATTAACAAATTGTTCAAAATTTGTTCCTTCTTCAATAGGTATAATATTATAATAATTATTAGCAATTAAAACTATAAAACCAACATTTTCATCAATTAAAACATCACTATCAGTAAAATCTAATACATACCCATCCACAAAATAATAACTAATATTTTGATAAACTCGCATATACATATCAGTTGCTACATAATTTGGACTAAAATAATTATAATCAATGCGTGTAAGTATATTATTTAATGTGATACCATTTTCATTTATATAATTATCATTAATAACATTATATAAACTATCTGCATCATTCCATTTAACTAATTCTAAAAAACTATTAATTATATTTTTAACTGTAAAAAAGTCATTTTCATCAGTTACCACTTCCAAAGAAGTAATAACTGCATCTTCATTATCATCGGTATTATCAATATCACTATTAGCATCCATATTACTATCAATAACTAAAACTAGTATAGTAATTAATATTAAAACAAATAAAATTATACCACAAATTATAATATTTTTTTTATTCATCTTTCCTCCCTATTGACAACCATTCATTACATAATTAGTCATTGCAGTAATATTTGAATTAGTTCTATAAGAACAAGTTGATGAAGGACAAATATTATTGTTTCTACATGGTTCACTTCCCGAAGGTCCTTCAAAGAAATCACACCAAGCGTTACTAATATCAGCAGCAGAATAATTACCAGTAATATATTTATATGTTTTAGTATTAGCCTCCAATTCAATTAACATATATTGTAATTGCATTTCTAAAGACCCAATTGAATAATTATTGTTCTTAGCATAATTATATAAACCTTCTTTTCTTGTATAATATGTCCATTGTATTATTCCATAACCAGCAGAATCATGAATAAAACTATCCTTAGAATAAGTTCCATTATCAACCGCTACAGTATAACTAGAATCTGTAAAGCCTAAAGATCCTTCATATGAATTTTGTAAATTAATTGGACTAAATCCACTTTCAGCATAAAGATTAATCATTATTCCAATTACAGCATTACTAGAAAATCCACTGGCAAGTAATGTTTGACAAATAGCATTTTTAGAATCTTCATCATTGCCAATATAAGCTAAATTAATATTTCCCGAACTTAAATTAAGTGGTCTTGGATTATCTGGATCAACATATTCAAGAGGATCAACTTTCGTCCCATTAACTTCAACTTGAAAATGCAAATGACATCCTGTTGAACTACCACTATTACCTACCATAGCAATTTTTTGACCTTGAACCACTCTATCTCCTACCGATACGACAATTGAATCAGGATAAAGGTGAGCATATTTAGTAACAACACCATCATCGTGTTTTATAAATACATAATTACCAAATCCTCCACCACAACTATTTTGATAGTAACCATCATTACTACATGTATTTGAAGTAGCAATTACTTCTCCATCTTTTGCAGCAATAACAACATTATCATTACAAGTAGCTCCAATATCTATAGCACCATGATTACCGTTTATACCATTAATTGTTCTATTGCCAAAAACTGAAGTAATTGTTGTAGAACTAGGAACACCACCATAAATATCTCCCTCAGTTGGAGCAATACTTCCTATCGGCCACCAATAAGCATCATTTTCTGTTAATGTATAATATGTACAATAATCACTCATTTTATATAAACTTTTTTCCGTATCTACTCTACTTTGAATACCATCTAATATATCATTATAAATATTTATATAATCAGTATTACTATAATGAACCCCTGCGGAATCATAAGACTCAATATTATAGTTAATATCAATATAACGCAAATTACTTAATCCACTATTATTAATCAAATTTTCAAGTTCATTATTAAAAGTATCAACATCCGTATTATTAATAGTTGAAATATTTTCATCAACCGGTCCGACAGCTACTATATATAACATATTATTAGACCAATCACCAGTAGCAAGTTCATAATAAATATCATAATATTGTTGAGCACTAATGTACCCAAAATCATTTATTCCTAACCAAATTATTATATTATAATCCATATTAGCATTCATTAATTGATTTGCACCATCAATACCACCAGATAAAGCATTAGTATTGCTAGAGTTAAAGTTTCCCTCACCAACAAACCAATTATACCCATAACCAGTTCCATAAACAGTATGATTACTATCAATTAATCCTGCAATTCGCATTCCATTAGTTCGTGAATCTCCTATAAAAATATTTTCACGATTCGTCGTCTGATTATCACTATTATCATCAATTTTATAAACAGTTTCTAAAATACTAGCATAATCTCCATCTACTGAAGTCATTTCATTTATCAAATTATCATTTAATTGAACAATATCACGTCTACCTAATGTAGTAATAGTAGAATTATAAGTAGTTGCTAAAAATAAGTATTCTTCTATTTCATTATAGTAACCATTCAACATTTCTTTATCTTCATCAGGAATTGAATATTCAAAAGCAACATCACAATCATCCAAATACAACTGTTTTGAAGAACTAGTATATCCACCATTACTTAATGCATTAGTTTTAATTATTATCATTATTGCTTTTATAACCTCTTCAGAATAATTATTATCTTTAGTTAAAGCATAAGTTGCCCCTAAAACATATTCATCAATTGTAAGTGGAGTACTATCTTCAGTATTACAAGTACTAAGAGTAACTACAGATTCATTAAAATTACATTGAGTATCATAATAACCATAACCATGCCCCTCTGTATCACCTGCCAAAATAATAATAATTATAACTATCAACAAAACTATACCTAATATTAGTAAAACCCAAGGATTAGCTACAATAAATGCTAACAATTTTTTGGCTAAAGCTCCAATTACTTTTCCGATTGCCTTTCCAGCCTGTTTTACTGCCTTCTTAGCAGCATCACCAGCAACATTTTTGGCAGTTGATGCTGCATTTTTTACAGCACCACCACCAGAAGCACTTTGGGCTTGTTCATCATTTACTTGTTCACTTTGACTTTGAGTTTCTTGTTCTTGAGCATTTTGTTCTTCTTCTTGTTCTACTTCTTCACTATTTTCTTCATCATCACTTACATTTTCTTCCATAGAAAAAGCACCTAATCGTCTTTGTTTTCTTTGATTAGGATCATAAAGTAATTTATTCTCCGAATTATTTACTCCTCTTTTTCTATTCAATTATACCACCTTGATTAATATCCCCCACCTGAACCAAATGAATCAAGTTCTTCTTGGGTAATAACAATTTGAATACGCATTCTCTTGTTACCACAGACAAATAACGCATCACCTTGATTATAATACTTAATTGATTCTTTTTCAGATTCATTTAAATCAATTAACTTAGCTAAATCTTCAACAGCTTGCTTACGAAGTCCCATTATTAAGTAATATGAAGCATTATCAAATATTGCTTTACCATGAGTAATAATATTTGGAGCAGCAAAGTCTGTTGGTTGTTGCGTAATTATAATTGTACCAGTATTGTACTTTCTACTTCGTCTTTGAATTTGGGCTAAGAATTCTGCACCAAGTTCATTATGACCAGCAAGTAACACATGTGCTTCATCAACCATCATAACTGTGTTAACATCTTTATCAAGACATAAGCCCCATGCATATTTCAAAATATTAAAGAATAAAGCATTCTTAATATTTTCATCGCTATTCATAAGTTCTTTTATATTAAATACAATAAAATCACTTTCAATTTTTAAAGTTGTATGTCCCGTAAAATAATATCTAAGTTCCTTTATCAAAGGTCTTACCTTTAATTCAAGTCTTTCCATTACATCTCTTTCATGTGTTGCATCTGTCATTGATAAAAGTCTACCTTTAATTGTTGCATAAACATCATCAAATGTTGGATAATCATTACTTGTAAGTTTGGTAAAATCCGTATCATAATCAATCTTATATCTTTTATAAGTATCTTGTAATACTTCACTAAACATTGTAAGTACATCTTCTTCAATACTTGGTGAATAGTATTTCATGAATGCTTTAACTTGTTGTAATGTTCTTGTTAAAACTGTATAACCTAAACCTTGTTCTATTTCTTCTTCATCAGCATCAATTACTATTTCAAGTGGATTAACCATACCAAATTCTCCACCTTTACCTAAGTCAAGGAAATCTCCACCAAGTGAATAAGTCATTTCTTCTAACTCACCTTCAGGGTCAACACAAACAATCTTACAACCATTTCTAATGTGTGATCGTAGTAATACTTTCGCCGCTGTTGATTTACCTGAACCTGACATACCAAGTAAAATTAAATTAGCATTATTTCTATTATTTTCTTTTTGAATTTGATATAAAAATTGATTAAATAAGATTACCCCACCAGAAGCATCTACACCAAGTAAAGTTCCAGCCCCTGGGTCTTTTATACTATCAAATACAAACGGATACATCGCTGCAATTGTAACTGATGGAATTGGTGTTCCAATTCGCTCTTCAATATCTTGCGGTGGGAATATTGGAAGTATTGACTTTAATGCTTTTTCTTGTTCAAACATCAAAGATACCGCCCGCATTCCAAGAGCATCTAAATAACTTCTTACTTGAATCTTTCTAAGTTCAAGTTCTTCTTTATTATCAGCAGTAATCATTAAATGCATTTGAAAATCAAATATTCTTGCTTGAGTTGCTGCAAGCATTTGAATAAATTGTTCCAAAGATTCATAGTCTTGTCTGATTTTTTCTTGCATGGTTTGATCTCGTTCACTTTGATATCGCACCTTTAAATCAGCAATTTCTTTATTAAGCATCTTTCTTAAGACTTCAAATTCAATGGGTATATGTTTTATTGCTAGTTTAACCCCATTAATATTTGTCATATCAGACAAAAATCCTGGTTGAATCATCCTTGGAAATGCAATTACTGTCATAATTGTTGCATATTTTCCACCGATTACAAATTCTGTAGGTTTAAACTCCATCCCTTTTGGAGCTATTTCGCTTTTTAATTTTGCCATATCACATCACCGCCCCAAAGTTAGTTTGTTCTCCACCATTTAAGAAATTATCTAAAATCATTCTCAAATCATTATTCGAAGTTTGTTGTGATTGTAAACCAGCCGTAGCTAGTCCACTAATCAAATTATGCAATTTCTTTTGAACAAGTTCTAATCTCTTTTCTTTAAACAAAATATAATATTCTGTATCAACAACATTGTATTCAACACTCGTAAATAAATTTGCTTTATTAATATCTTGCATAATCAATTTTCTTATTGCATTACTTTGAGCATTGTTATACATAAGTTGCAATTGCGATACATAAACATCAATATCTACAGGTCTATCAGCAACAAGTAACCAAAATTCAAAATCAATACTATTATAAAAATTTCGCAAATTATATATAGCAGCATTTTGACTTCCAGCATCCAATATAAATATATTTCTAGGAGCTATTTTAACTCCCGTTACATATGATCCATCCTCAATTTGAATCATACCATTCATAATTTGCTTAATAGGTAACCAATCTTCAGAATAATTTAAATTATTGTTTATCTTCTGAGTCATATTTCACACACCAACCTCTCCAATAATACCTTCTAGGATTTGCAATATATGTTAAAACATTAATAATAAACTGCAAGACATTATGATAATGAAGCACCGGTGTAACCAAAAAACCTGTAACCAATGCTGGCAGCAATATTAATATCATAACAGATAAATTAGCATTTCTTACAAGCATTAGAAGTAATACTGTAAGTCCACAACCAGACCCAAATAGTATTAAATCTAATGGTGTAAAGAAGCCTAATATCAACTGTGACTTTTTTGAATTTGCAGGTATCAAATAATTATTGTTCATTCCCCATTATTCCTTTCATTTATTTTTTATTCTCATCAGTATTCTTTTGTTTCATAGCACTTATATTAACGTCATTACTTGCAGTATGCAATTTAATATTATCTCCCATTTTAGAAACAACAGATTTAATTACATTACCTTGAGCATCTCTAATTGCATTGCCATTTGCATCCACTGGATCATAAAATACAGATTCCGAAACATCTTTATTCATAGCAAAATCAGATCCTACAATACCAGCATCTCTTAAAGCTTGTAATGAAGAATTATTCATTATAGCACCACGATATTCTGTAGCTTTAACTCTTAATTGACCTAATGCAATTTGATCATCCTGACTTAATTTATTCCAATTACTTTGTGAAGAATACAATTTGTTATGCAAAGATTTTTGAACATCTTTAATAGCATCTTTATAAGCTTTTTCTGCACCAGCAACATTTACCCCACTTAATCTAGCTTGATCTAGCCTTTGCTTTGCAGCAGAAAAAGTTGATAAATTAGCTCCCGCCAAACTTGTTTTACCTTTATTAAGACTTTTTAAAAGAGTACTTTCAAATTCATTATTAAATGCATCTTCGGCACCAGTAATTTCTGCCATTGCCGCATTTTCAGCACGTAAAGCATCAATGTTACCAAGTCCTACAAATCTACCAGCACTGCCTAGTAAATCCGCTCCATGACCTAAACCAGCGCCTATAATTCCACCAACAACTGGTATTTTCTTTCTATGTGCAGCTTTATAATTTTCACGCTTAGTTCTAGCTTCAGCTGCTCCTTTAGCAGCAGTGCTAGCAGCACCTCTCATATCTTTAAAGTTTTTTGCACCTCTACCAGCAAAGCCGCCTCGTACAAATCCAGAACCAGCTCCGCCAATAGTTGATTTTGCTGCACCTAAAGTTCCACCAATTAAAGCTCCAGCCTTTCCTCTAAAGCCACTAGCATTTTTTACATTATGAGCGGTTCCTTTGATTCCACCAACTAAATTTCTAACTCCAGATGTAAGTCCACCACCAACAGCAGCTCCAGCAAGTAATCCACCACCCATGGCAAGTTTATCCATAAGTCCAAGTTTCATACCATCAGTCTTAAGGCCAAGTAAATCTCCTAAAATTTGTGGAGCTTGTCTCATAAATATAACAATACCCATTATAATTAATGCTAAAACAATAGGTCTTTGAGTAAGTCCCAAACTATCTATGTTTGGTAGTCCATTATTATATGTTTCAACAACAATATTTATTAGATAAATACAAATTGCGAGTACCGCTATCCTAATAAATACCTCTAAAAATATACTAATTATTTGTTTAACCCATTTATTGAAAACATCTTTCATGCTTCCGCCAGGCATAACTCGACAAATTACAGGTATCGGAGCAATTATTTGATAAAAAGCAAGTTTAACAACCCTTATTGCCATGTCAAAGCAGAAATTAAGAAGTACATATAAAGTAAATATACCAGCAACCGTAGAAATTGGGAATAAATAACTTAGTTTCCCATCTCTTACAGATTCACTATAATCATTATAGTTAGTAAATGAAGATCCATTAAGCACTGCCTGATCCATTACTGTTAGTTGATCTCCATTTGTAACAAATAACCAACCATTACCTTTAATTGAATCACGGCATTCTTCAATGTCTGTATAGCCTTCACTTGTACAATAATCAGAATTCGGATATAAAAATGCCTTAAACAAATAATATGCAATAGTTCTTCCACCACCAGAGGTATCATCAGTTGCTCCATCTAACCCTAAAATAAGTTTTGGAATTGTATCATTATTTAAAACAGCATTTTGGATATTAAACGCAACTGAAAATACGGTTGGTAACAATACAATTATTACTAAAGATATTATGACATTTTTTATTAAATTAGGAAAAGAATTTTCCTTTTTGGCAAAATTATCTGGATCTATAATTGCCCTTAATAAGGAATAGGCTAAAACAAATAGCATAAATAAACCTAAAACAACATAAATCCTATTTACAATTCCTTGGTAATGTTCTTCAGTAAATATATTTAAAGTAGCTAAATAATAAAATATTTCATAAACGTAGCAAATTAAATTATAAATTGCTCCATCTATTAACATTAATACTGACCATACAGTAGCCACAAACTATCACCTACCCAATCCCACAAGTGCCATAAGCACCAAATAAACGCATTATAAAATCAACAATAATTGGTAAGAAAAACAAAATTACAACATATATAAATCTCTTAGCTGTTGTCATCGTAGCTTTCTTTAATGCATCTTTATCATTAGATACCAATGCCTTTATAAAATCAACCGTACTTAGAACAAGTAAAGCAGCAATTGCCACATACTTAATGATATTTAATATCCATTGCATCCAATAAGCTGGATATTGACTATCATCCGGATCTCCAAAATATGAATTACAATCATCTACCGATTGATCAATTGTAACATCAAAAAGCTTGTATTCTTCTACTAAATTATTATCATCTACTTCTATAGTGCTTGCATTAGTTGTTTGAATATAACAAAAAAAAGATAGAAAGACTACAAAACTTAAAAATATACTTTTTTTTATTATTTCCATAAAATCACTTCCATCCTTTGTTTGACATATAAACTACAACAATAATTATTGTAACAATCTATTAATTTAATTAACTAAATTATAACAAATTTATTATTACAAATCAATAATTTGATTATCCTAAATATAATATAAAATACCATGAATACTATTTAAAATAATTTAAACAAAAAAAACTCCAATATATGGAGTAATATTTAATTGGCAGGGGCGGAGAGAATCGAACTCCCATCAAAAGTTTTGGAGACTCCTATGCTACCATTATACCACGCCCCTAAATGG
Organism: uncultured Bacilli bacterium; assembly: GCA_944332715.1. Classification (GTDB taxonomy): domain Bacteria; phylum Bacillota_I; class Bacilli_A; order RF39; family UBA660; genus Onthocola_B. The sequence continues at coordinate 32,485 of CALVKN010000006.1, read as the reverse complement.
GTTAACCAATTAAGATTATATCATATTAAATTATTATTTACCATATTTTTTTAACAATTTTTAAATACCTTACATAAAATACAACAGGTGATTTTCTATGATTATTAGTTATACCTCAACTGAACTAGACCTACTTGCTAGAATAATGCGTGCTGAAGCCCTAAGTGAAGGAAATCTTGGCATGTTAATGGTTGGTAACGTCGTTGTTAATCGTGTCCTAGCGGATTGTCTTACATTTAAAGATATTGATAGTGTATATGATGCTATTTATCAACCTAATCAATTCGTAGGAACTGATTCATCTTTATTTAATGCCAGTGCCACCACATTAGAAAAACAACTTGCCCAAAGAATACTAAACGGTGAATACTATTATCCTGCAACTAATGCTTTATGGTTTTATGCTCCATCCGGTAATGCATCATGTAAATCCACCTGGTATGACCAAGAATTAGCAGGAAGATACAAAAGCCATTGTTTTTATAATCCTGATCCGGGAGTTTGTGAAGAAATACATTAAACTTGCAAAAAATCTAATATCTTGTATAATGTTAAGTATAGATGGTGATTATATGTTCTATACTTATTTTTTATTGTTTATTATATATTCTATAATTGGTTGGCTACTAGAAATAGTATTTTCTTATTTTGAACTAAAAAAAATAGTCAACCGTGGTTTTTTAATTGGCCCTTACTGCCCTATTTATGGTGTTGGATGCTTACTTTTAATCCTTTTATTATCGGATTATGCAGATAACATTTTAGTTTTATTTGGTTTATCTATAATAGTGTGTTCAATACTTGAATACTTCACAAGTTGGATAATGGAAAAAATATTTAAACTAAGATGGTGGGACTATACAAATATGAAATACAATATCAATGGCAGAATATGTTTAGAAACAATGATTCCCTTTGGTATAATTGGGGTAATTGTAGTAAAATATGTTAACCCATGGTTATTAGATTTAATTAGTTTAATTAATTCTCATACATTAACAATAATTGTTATTATTCTAATGAGTTTATTTATTATAGATATATTAATATCTAGTAATGTAGTATTTAATTTAAAAACAGTTACACGTAATGTAACTAAAGACTCAACTGAAGAAATTAAAAAAGCTATTCACAAATTTATTCATAATAATTTATTTATGTATGACCGTATTGTAAAAGCGTTTCCAAATATGTCTAAAATAATTAAGGAGCAACAAGAAAAAGCTAAAAAAGCCATTGAAGAAATTAATACTAAGGTTAAAAAAGAAAAGATCAAAAAAACTATTGAAAAGCAAAAGAAAAAAAGTAAGTCTAAAAAATAATTTAAACTTACTTTTTTTATGGCAACAATAATTTTTGCCCTACTGATAACACCGTTGTTTCCAAATTATTTAAATCTGTTATGGCAGATACAGTAGTTCCAAATTCTCTAGCAATTTTAGATGAAAATGTATCGGTATTACGTAAAGCATAAATTACTTCTGCTCCATCTTCACCTGCCGATGGTCATTGTGTAGTTAATTTATTATTCTTCGATTTCTTCTAATATACCCTCTATCAAATATTCATATAATACATCACTAACTTTTTGTGTGCGTAATCCTGTATCTATATCCAATTGTTCCGTTGCAACACTCCCTGTTCCATTCCAATAAGCTTTTGCAATTCTATTTATAGAATTATGATCAAAAATAGAAATATCACAATTCCACATTCTTGTTACGATTTCCATATTACATTTAACTATTTTTATACAGGAATCCAACACGCTATTAGTTTTCTTCAGCCTAAATTTTTTTACATTTTTTAAATTCCACCCATACCATTTACTAGCTTTTTTACAACTATCGTAATCTCCAAATGCATAAACACACGAAAATCTTGATGGATAATTTTTATAATCACTCACCCTTATATATTCTAATATATATTCCGTATTATATCCATTAGCAACAGTCATACTATGAGATGATGGACTACTAAAAGTTGTTTTATTAGGAATAAATGGAGCATAAACAATATTTCCACAGATAAAGTCTTCTATTTTATCTGGTTCTGCTGTAAGATTTCTAAAACCACTGGATACAATGATTTTATTTAATTTATAGTTATGAAAATTAATCTGACTATATGAATTTTTTCCTTGTCCAATAAAAATATAAAATACTTTGGGAGCTTCTTCATTAATATTTAATAAATTCATACCTTTATACCACTTTCTTACTTCATTTCAATTTTTTAATCAAATTCCCATATTAACCTTTGTTTTTCTTTATTCATGTATTCTTTATCAATTATTTTTGCAAACTTCTTAAAAAAAATTATTTCTTCTTTACTATAATAATTATTAACAATAGTTCTAGTTTCTGCTCTCATTGATGATTCCTATAATAAATTTAAATATTTCTTTAACATCTCAACTTCTAATTTAGTAACCAATTTAACAAAATCTGTATAATTACCAGTTGTATGTGCTTTATCTAATGCTTCATAATATTTTAATCTTGATTCTTTCTTAATAATTACAGGATTATATCCACTATTCATTAAATCTAAATTCATAAGTAATCTTGATGTTCTACCATTACCATCTACAAATGGATGAATTTTAACTAATTCTCCATGCAATAATGCCGCTCTAATTATTGGATGATATTTATTCCAAGTCTTATAAGTTAATATCAATTTTTCCATCAATTCAGGAAGCTTAATATAGTCTGGAGGAATATGCGTTGCACCTTTAATGGTTACATTTTCTTTTCTATATCTTCCAGCATGTTCATTATCAATATCTTTTAAAATTAATTGATGAATACTCTTTATATTCCATTCACTAATTGGTTCATTATCTTTAACTAAATCATTCAAAAACCAAATTGCTTTATCATGATTAATTGCTTCCAAATGCTCTTTAATAGATTTTCCACCAACAGTTATTCCTTCTAAAACTACTTGTGTTTCCTTTAATGTTAAAGTATTGCCTTCAATCCCATTACTATTATAAGTCCATTCTAAGTTAATGGATTCTTTTAAAGATTTCAAAGTTTCTTTAGGTATTGGTCTTTTGCTATCTAATTCTTTTTTTAAAGTATCTACTTCATCAAAATAATTATCATCTAAATCAATAATAAATTTATTATCATTTAATTTGATTACTCTTTTATCAACAGGTTTATTAGCATCAACAGGAATATTCCAGTTGTTTCCCACTTTAACAGCACCTTCAACTCTCCCGTCTTCTAATAATTGTCTTATTCTTCTCTCACTAATATTCCATTTTTCAGCGGCTTCTTTTGTAGTCATAAATTCCATTTTTTTCACCTCTGCAACAATTATACCGATATCGGTAGCATTTGTCAACATATTCATTCCGTTATCGGTATATTTGCTTTTAAAATTATTTTTAATATTAACAAATACAAAATTATAAATTTACGCCTAATTAATTGTCTGCTTTTTTATAAAATGATAAACAACAATTAAAGTATCTACTATAATATCTTTAATTGTTGTTTATATAATATAACTTATAATAATTCCATATTTTCTAATAACACAAAAGATGTATTTACACTTTTATCAACAGTTATATTAATTCCTTTAATTTATAATAGTATAAAATTAAACAAATAATTTAAATATAAAGTTTTAAAATAATCGCTTGCTTTTTTCTATGGTAATAACAATTTTTGACCTATTGAAAGAACCGTTGTTTCCAAGTTATTTAAATCTGTTATTGCAGATACCGTAGTTCCAAATTCTCTAGCAATACTATATAGTGTATCTCCACTTTTTACTGTATAAGTTATATTACTACTAGGAACTTTTAAAACTTCTCCAATACTTAAAGTATTACTTGTTAAATCATTTAAACTCTTAAGTTCATCTACTGTTGTATTGTATTTATTTGCTATTCCATAAAGGGTATCACCTTTTACTACAGTATAAGTAGAAGTATTATTACTAGTTGTTCCATTTGGTATTTTTAAAGTTTGACCAATACTTAATGTATTACTTGTTAAGTTATTTAAACTTTTTAATTCATCTACAGTTGTGTTATATTTACTGGCTATTCCATAAAGAGTATCTCCACTTTTTACTGTATATGTATTTGTACTACTTTCTTCTTCACTTGGAATTTTTAATATTTGACCAATAGCAAGTGAATCTGTTGTTAAATTGTTAATAGATTTTAAGTTATCAACAGTAGTTCCAAATTTTTGAGCAATTCCATACAAAGTATCTCCCTTACTAACAACATATTCTGATATAGTAACATCTGTTTCTTTATTTGGAATATATAAATTTTGACCAATACTTAATAAATTATTTGTCAAATTATTTGCTTGTTTTAACTCATCTACACTTATACCAAACTTTTTAGAAATACTCCACAAGCTATCACCACTTTGGACTGTGTAATAATTTGAACCTGCAGGTGCTTGATAAGTTCCTCCAGCATATTCCACAATTGCCTTAGTTACTGCCTCTGCTAAATCTTCCCAATTATTTTTTAATTGACTTACATCATCACCAGTTGAATCAGCAAATCCATATTCAACAATTACTGTTTCATTATTTGGAGTATCTCGCATTATATAGTAATAATCTTTCGCTGGATTACTAGGTAATCTTCTTTGATAATATTTTCTTACATTTTGACCAGCAGTTTCTAATTCCTTAGCAATTTTTGATGAAAATGTATCAGTATTACGTAAAGCATAAATTACTTCTGCTCCATCTCCACCCCCGAAGTCGAAGAATGTAGGTAGGTATTAACTAATCTTTTATTTATTAAAACTATATATTATTTCTACATTTTTGTTTTTATCAACAATTATTTTATCTACTAGTATAAACAATAATTCTCTAGTAGGTTTTTTCATACTAATTAATTCTTTTATTTTTTGTTTTATTTCTTCATCATTATGTTTTTTAGGAACTTCATTAATAGAATTTTCTAATTCTTTTATTCTAGAATTATATGTCCTTATTAGATTTTCTGTGTTAGAAGATAATCTTGTATAAGTATCAACTGAGATTATCCCATTATATTTATCTTCATATAAAGCATCTATTTTTAGTTGTAGTTCTTTGATATTATTTTCTAGTTTTTGTTTTTCTATAATTAAATTTTCCTTGTTATCCTTCTCACTTTTTACATTAGATACTAAACTATCAATATCAACTTTATCTATATACTTTTTACAAGTTTTTTTGATTTGATTTAAAATTATTTTTTCAAAACTATTATATTCTGAAAAGTGTGGTTCACATAATCTTTGTCTTGGACTTCTAGAATATTTGTTGCAATTTATAGACCAGTAATTGCGTTTTTCTCTATAACTAACCGTTAACTTATTGCCACACTCTTTGCAATAAAGTAAACCCTCTAATAGCCTCTGTGGACGGTTTAATTTTACTGTTCTAGTTCTGTTAGCACTTGTTTGTATTTGATTAAATACTGCTCTATCTACTAATGGTTCGTGGGTATTTTCTACAATTATCCAATACTCACTAGAAAGACATATTCTCTTTTGTGATTTATAGTTTAATTTAGTCTGAACATTTTGAATCATATCACCAGTATACATCCTATTTTTTAATATTTTATTAATCGTACTACAAGTCCAGATGTATCCATTTATTTGTCTTTTTGATTTTTTTATTTGTTTGTATGCACTTGGCGTTGGAATATTTTCATTATTTAATCTTTCAATTATATCTGATATTTTGTCTCCTCTTGATACTTCGTTAAATATTCTTTTTACTATCCATGCTGTATCGGGATTTGGTATTAGATGGCCTTTATCAAATGGATCTCTTATGTACCCAAAACTTGGTTTACTACCTATAAACTTACCTTTCACTTTTTTATCTCTTAATATTGATTTTATTTTCTTTGATGTATCTTTACTAGTCATATCATTAAATAATGCTTTGAAAGGTGCTATATCATTATTTGCAGAATCTAGAAAAGTATCTACATTATCTAGTATAGAAATATATCTAACTTTTTTTAATGGAAAATATTGTTCTATATAATAACCGCACTTGATATAATCTCTACCTAATCTTGATAAGTCTTTAGTTATAACGCAATTTATTTTTCCATTTTCTATGTCTTCAAGTAATCTTTTAAATGCTGGTCTATCAAAGTTAGTACCTGAATATCCATCATCAACATACTCATCAGTTAAAACAAATCCATTATCCCTCAAAAAGTTCATAAGTAAACTTCTTTGATTTAATACACTTTCGCTTTCAGACTCTCTTTTATGTGCCTTGTCCTCATCTTCTTGCGATAATCTTATGTATATTCCTACATTATAAAATGATGGTGGTTTTACTGTGCTATACATTATTCTCCTTTCTTTTGCATAGCATCTTGTTTGCCGATTCCATTATAACTCTCTTACCATCATTTGTGTCATTTATTTTATTATTTTCATCTTTATATTTAAGTATTAAACATACATATTCTTGTAATAAAGCCCCAATATCTTTACCACCATTTTTAAAAGTTTCAGTTATTATCATACCAACCTACCCCTTTTGGTTTCATACTTAAATATATTCCTAAAACTTAAATTTATATTACTTTTACATCTTATAAATCACTCCTCCTTAATAAATTTTTTTATTGTTTTTATATAAAATTGGGTACATAACTTATGACTTTAATTCTCTAATTTTCTAAATATTCCGTGTGTTTATTTTTAGCAGGATAACGATGGCTGACAAACAACTTCCCAGTGGGGAGTTTAGCCCTATTTTAAAGGGATTGTGAAAGACTACTTTGTCATACATTAAAATAAATGTCATACTATTGGGTTAACTAAAAATAGCAAATTTTGTATCAAAAATAGCAGTTAGACACACAAATGGTTATACAAATGACATACTTTTGGATTAACAAAATTGCTAATTATGAACCTCTTTTCACACATAAACTAGCTTTTTTAGGTACCTTAATTATTTATTTTTTTATAATTTCTTGGTACATACTTTTTGTTTATATAATTTTAGATAACAATTCCTCCTTACAAAAAAATACTATACTCATAAACTGAATATAGTATTTTAGCATCTAATAGTTCATATCCTAGAACTATTGCTATATTATAATAATTATATCGTAAATAAATTAGAAGTCAATGTCAAAAAAGAGAACATTATTATGCAATTTATAATAACAAAAAGAGGAAAAAATAATTCTTCCTCAATGAATTTTTAATACATATTATAATTCTACTCAACAATGAAATCATCTGCAATTTTATTTAATTCAGTACTTATATGACCAAATTCTTTTCTTAAATCTAAAATTCTTATAGACATCTTGTTGCCCATTACAGATGTAGTACTATTATTAGCAATTTCTTCATCAGTTTGTGCATATAACAACATGCCACTAACTATTTCATCAGTTTTATAAGCCTCATTTGACACATATGCAAATAGCTGATTCCAATTATCTCTACTAATAATTTTTTTATCATATCTACTTTTGCCTAATATATTGGCATAAAATTTTGTATCTATAATTAAAACTTTATTCTTATGATATAAATTTATATCAGTAATCATTGTAGGTATAAAATCAATCATTGGATATCCTTCATCTATGTTCCATCTCATTTTTTTTACACCAGGCTTTAAATCTGGGTAATGTTTTATATAATATTCTCGTACAAATCTTTCATATATAACGGATAATTTTTCATCCTCAAAAAATTCTTTATACTCTTTTTCACCATTACTTTGTGTAATTATTAATTCATTCAAAATCAGATAGCAAATATTTATAACATACCTATATTCCTTATTTGACTTATTTAAAAGTATTTGGTTCCACTGAATTTTTCTGTTATCCAATATATCAATGTCATCAAAAAACAAATATATTTTCTTTACCTTTTGTTTCAGTTCTTTCTTTACTTTGTTCGATTTTATTAAGTAAAACAATGTAGTTTTAATAATTTTATTTAGATAAATATTTTCACTAAAATCATCAAAATCACAAACTAATTTCTGATTAATCAATGTATTACTTTTAATTGTTTGACTAATGTTGATTTTACCTTTTGCTATAGAAGTTATTTCAGTAGTCAACTTATAATCTTTATAAAAACCTCTTTTTATCATTTTATTGATTAAAGTTAATAACATATACGATAATAAATCGTAAATATTTTCAAATTCTTCAAATGCACCAGAAGTTTTAGCCTTTTCAATAAGCTTATCAAATCTAAAAGCATAAGCTAGCATATAATAAATATTACTTATTCGATAATCTTTGTTATTCATTTATTACACCAGTTAATGCTTTTTCCCACTCTTCATATTTTGCTTTATCATCAAACCAATATTCCCTTAACATAGGTAATATATCATATTCAACGATATCATCCAATTCTTTTTCATAATCATGGTTTAATTGGCAAAAATAACTGTGGCCAATTTCAAAACCATCTCCCAACGAATCATCATCATCAATTGCAATATTAAGTTTTTTAATTTCTTCAATTAATTTATCAAATCTTTTATCAAGATATTCCTCAATATATTGCTTAAATTTTTCATTATTAAAAGCAGGTACAACTTTGTAGAAAGAAAACCTTCTTCTCAAAGCATAATCTATCAGTGCTAAACTTCTATCAGCTGTATTTAGCATTCCTATAATATATAAATTTTCAGGGACGTAGAATTCATCTCCAGAATAAGGTAATTCAAGTTTTTCTTTATCCCTTTTATCTGTTTCAATTAACATCATAAGTTCACCAAGGATTTTGCTAATATTACCTCTATTTATTTCATCTATAATGCAATAATAATTATTCGATTTATCACTTTGCGCTTTTAAACAGAATTCCTTAAACACTCCATCAACTACTTTAAAATTTCCATCAACCGGTCTTATACCTTCGATAAAATCTTCATAGGAATAACTCTGATGAAATTGAATCATTAGAATTTTAGAGTTATCTTCATAACCTATCCTTGAATAAGCAAGTCTTTTTGCCATGAATGTTTTTCCAACACCAGGGGCACCCTCTAAAATAATATTTTTCTTTTTATTCAATAAGTTATTTAACTTTTCATAATCTTCCTCATCAATATAAACATCTTTTAAGAAATCTTCTTTGTTATATGGATTTATTTTTTCTTTTTTGTCATCATCTAAAATAATATTATTTTCATCAATAAAATCAATAAACTTATATAGCATGTCGCCAATATAATATGAATGATTTTGATTCACTTCAGGGATCATGCGTCTAATAAATTTGTTTATTTCAAATGAAATTTTCTCTGAAGAGTCATTTTTATTTATTGGTATTGAAAAATAGCTTGCTATAACTAACAATTTTTCTTTTGAACAAATATTCAAGAAATACTCTGGATAATAAATGGTTGCTAATTTTGTTAATACCATTGAAGTACCTTGTAAGTATGGGTATTTATCTTTTGCATTATACATATCTTTAATACCACTTAAACTTTTTAAATAACTATATAATTCCGTTCTAAATTGAAGCCAATACTCTTGCGGATTATCTATTTCCTTATTGTTTATTCCATAATATTTTTTGGTATCTTTTTTTCTATATATACCATGTTTGGCTGCTGTACCGCCACCAATACCTATCCCTAAATTTTTATATTTTCCATATTCTAACTTATAACTAAAGGAATTCTCATAATTATCAGTTCCTAATGCATATTCATCTAATTGAAGAATGTTTATTCTATCTAATGGGTATTCAGCTAAAAAGTCTTTTCTTCCTGTCGACCAATCATGATCACGTTTCAATCTCTCAATATTATCTACATAATATTTTCTAAATTTATTTATATAAGTCTTATCCATATCTAAATTTATTGTATCATTTAGTTTTGGATTTTCATAAGTTATATATTTTATATAAGAATCTGAATCATTTAGTTCTCTCTTTGCATCCAATAAACCATTTTGTCCCAAATACTTTGTATTACAACATTCTATCAACTTTTCAATATCATAGTTATCATTAAAGACCAATTTGTTATTTTCAAAAGTAAAATATGATGTATCTCCTAGCATGTTAAATAAAGCGTTAGTCGAACCATCATCTGTTGGTACAGTTAAGGCTAAGCCTAACATACTTTTTTCGAAAACACTTAATTTGTTTTCGCCCATATATTTTAAAATTAAATATAATGGATGAACATTTTTACCTTGTACTGGTTGAAAATAATTTAAGAAAACAATATCAAAATATTTTGTAATTGTTATTTCATCTTTTGCAACTTTTATTGCCAAATCGTTTAGTTCAAGATCTGAATTTTTCCAAATAGATAATTCGTGTCCTATCGTATACTGACTAGAAAATTGTTCTAAAGTGCCTTGATAACTGCCTATTCCATTATCATATCCACGAATGTTGTCTTTGAACAATCCATATCCGTGTTTTAATCGTTCAGCTATTTCTTTTTTTACATCATCTACAGTTGCATTATTTTTTTTTGCATAATAAGTTGCTTTTATTAAGCTTAATACTGTTTCCTTTTTCTGTGTTCTACATAAAGCATCAAAATATAAAGTTGAATGCTCCCTTGGAATTCCTGCCATACTACACTACTCCTCCTTCATTAATTCTATTATAGCACGAGCTATTGCATTTGCAAATTTTACAGGTACTGCATTACCAATCATTTTATAAGCATCACCTTGAGTACCGACAAATTCAAAATCGTCATCAAAGCTTTGCAATCTAGCTGCTTCTCTAACGGTTATAGACCTAGCTTGAGATGAATCATAGTGAATAAATCTTAAACCATCCTTGTGTAAATGAGCTAATATAGTTGTACTTGGTTCATCAGCTCTTAAAACATGATACTTATGGACATTTGTGCTACTACCGGTTGCCTTATTATATATTTCTTTCAAAATATCAGAATCTGTATACTGATTTTCACCTTTTTCTATATCTTCTGCTAACATTTTAAATATCTTAACATCTCTCAATCCATGATACCTTGGATGATGCCAGGTTATTGAGCATTCTGGATCTGTATGAGAAGGTCTTGTATCTCGATAATATGGCATACATTTTGGCAAATCACCAATAGCCTCTTTAACACTAATTTTTCTTTTTGATTTATATCTTGGTAAAATTTGAGTATAAAATTTTTTTAATTCATTTTGGATATTTTTATTTTTAAAATACTCCTTATTCATACCAATTAGAATCACTCTTTTTCTTGCTTGTGGGACAGAAAAATCACTAGCATCTAATACAGCATATTTTCTTATATCCTCAATAATTTCATATCCTTTAGATTCTATATCTCGTCTTATTAAATCTATAATAGGAGTTCCATCTGGCATTGCTGACAACATTCCAGGAACGTTTTCAAATACAAATAATTTTGGCTGTAATTTTTCTACAATTTGTAAATAATACTCAAATAGATAGTTTCTATAGTCTTGTTTCATATTGTTTTTTTCTCTTACTCTACCAGCTACAGAATAAGCTTGACAAGGTGGCCCTCCAATTATGAAATCTATCTTCCTTTTTCCTATTATCTTTAATAATCCCTTATTTTTGCCATATTTTAAATCATCATATCCATTAAACAATTCATCTACTCGCTGTATATCAAATCTCATCACTGATTCATCCACATCTGATATATTCCATTTTTCTTTTAGTCTTTTTGCCAATGTTTGTGTTGGTTTTAATTCCCATTCTACAGACGCAACTGGATTATATTTTCCGGTTTGCATAAATCCATCCAATAATCCACCACATCCTGAAAATAAATCTATAATATTATACTTCTTCATTATCTAATACTTCCTTAATTTTTTCCGCTACCGCTTTTCCTAATAATGGTGGAACTGCATTACCAACTTGTTTATACTGTTGCTGCTTACTACCATAGAATATAAAGTCGTCCGGAAATGATTGTAATCTTGCATTTTCCCTAACCGAAGGGATTCTATTATATTTATAGTGAAAGTGTGTTCTATGTCCTGTATCGATTGTCAAAGATGGCTTTTTACTATTGTATCTCGTTAAAGATTCATGATATTTAAATTTTTCTGACTCTCCAACAGGAAGATCTTTATAATTGCCACCATCCGGTATTTTAGCAATGTTTTCAATAGTTTTTTGAGCATGCTTAGTTGGAAAGTGATTAAAAACTTTAATTGAATTTTTCCTCATTTGTTTTTGGTAATCATTTGTTGGTTCCATAATGTATTCTCTAATTTTATCTAGTGAATAATCATTATCATTTTCTAGACTTGGTAAGTCGCTTATAGCTTCTTCACATGTTATATAATTCTCAGGTTTAATCTTTGGAATGGGATATTCAAACTCTTTCTTGCCATTTAAAATTCCTACAAAAACTACTCTTTTTCTAATTTGGGGAACTCCAAAGTTTGGAGCATATAAAATTTCTGCTGACATTTTATAGCCAAGCTCAGTAAAATCATTTATGATACGTTTTGCACCTTTGCCATCATATAGTTTTAACATTCCTGGAACATTTTCTAAAACTACTATTTTAGGTCTTAATTCTTTTGCTGTTTTAACCATAGCAGAATACAAAACATTTCTTTCATCATTTTCCTCTCTTTTTCCAGCAAGCGAAAATCCTTGACAAGGGGGACCTCCAACTAAAACGTCCAATTGTATTTTATTATCTTCTAGATATTTTTTTATTTCAAAAATATTATCGTGGTTAAACAAATCCAACTTCATTGCTTTAGCACTACCGTGATTAGCTTCAAACGTTCTTAAAGCTGGTTCATCAAAGTCAACACCTAAAACTACATTAAATCCCGCATCTAAAAATCCTTTGGATAACCCACCAGCTCCACAAAATAAATCTACTACAGTATATTTTTTCATTTTATATCCTCCTTTCCACAATTTTCAAGTGCTCTTTCCCATCCTGAATAATCGTTGTTTTTAATCTTTTCTCTAATGCATCTTCTTAAAGAATCATTTTGCATAATATATTCTATTATGTCATATGGCACTCTATTATTACTACTTTTGGCTGCCAAATCCAACAATCTGTACATGTTCTCATCATTTAATTCAAGTGCTGAACCAATTTTTTTTAGCACATAAAAAGTAGGAACTCTCTTTCCTTTTTCAATATCATTCATATAAGCTGCTGACACTTCGCTACTTATCGCCAACTGTCGTGATGATATGTTTTTCTTAGCTCTTGCATTTACAATAAATCTACCTAAAGAATCTTTTTTCATTTAATCACCTCTATATTAACTAATAAGCTTATATGTTAATATAATTATACAATACTTTTATTATAAATACAAGCTAAAAATGAAAATATGATTAAATTAAAATAAATATTTATTAATTTGATTTAATTTTTTGGTAATTAATTACGACACAGAGTAATTTTTTTATAAAATTGTCAATTTATTACGATTGCTTTTCTAACTTTAAATAGAGAAATAGTATAAATAATAAACAGCATAGCAAAATACATTCTATTTTAAATTGTTAATTCATAAAAAAAGAATTTCAACATTAAGCCAAAATCCTTATATTTCAGGGCAATACAAGACACTATTACACTTTGCCTACATTCTTACCTTTCGCACCACCAGCGTTTATATGATTAGATACAACTATTACATCACTTCCATCACCATAAAACGATTGTATCTTATCGGGCCTTGAATTACTATCTAAAGTTACATCACTATCTCTAGATAATTCATTCGGAATTCCCATTTCATCTAACCTATTATGTATATATTCACTAATTTTTAACGTATAATCTTTCTCTGTAATTCCATTTGCAATAGTTCCAGGATCTTCCCCTCCATGACCAGCATCAATTACCACTTTTTTTAACGCTCTATCCATGTATATCACCTAGAATATTATATGGATAATTTCAAATTATGTTATCAATTAAACTCTTTTAAATATATATTTCTAACTCCTCTTTTAAATGTCCTAGTCCCCTTTAATTCAAAGCCTGCTTTCACTAAATTATTAATTGAATATTTATTATCAGGGTGAATTGTTCCAACAGCATACTTATATCCTAACATCTTAGAATATTTATCGATTTTCTGCAACATTTGATACTGTAATTTATTTCCTACATATTTAGGATTTACAAACATCGGACCATAGTCGACAACTTCTCTATAATTTAAATCCAATCCAAATTTTCTTAGGGCATCTTCATCACTTGGTATAAGCATCATTGATGCTACTGGTTCATTATCCTTATAAAATATCCAAATTTTAGATCCAATATTCAACATATTAACTAAATCATTTTTAGAAAAGTCTCCTAGCCATTCTGGATATTCCATATTTTGTTTGACTAATTCTCTAAAATCTACATACTCATCCAAATCAATATTATCATTTACACATTTTAAATCATCTAATTTCATAATCTACTCCAAACTACTATCCCCGGTAGCATAGTCAATCATTATACCTGGTTGAACATTATAAACAAATACATTAAACTGTAATTCTCCATTATCTTCAACTGAATATGCTTCCATTTGTACACCAGTTGCTACTAAACTATCCCCATCAAAATATGGTGTAACTCGATAAAGCACATGATTCCCTGTTTCTTCTACATAAGAAGCAACTTCCGTTTCAAATTGTAACATCGTTGTTGCATTCATATATCTTGTACAAGTTATCAAATTCTCTTCATTAGCATTTTCCCCAGTTAACTGATAACCAATTAAATGACATCTGTTATATAAATATCCTCCGCTTACTATATCATATTTTACAGTGTGCCATCCACTTGGTTTAATTTGACCAATACTTTCTCTTTCCTCTGTTGGCATTGTATCAACACTAACATTCGCAAAAGCCACTCCGCATCTACCTAAATCATCTAAATTACTATAATATTCAAAACTTTGGGTAGTTTTATCCTTATCACTAAACTCTGGCACATTTTCATTTAAATAAATATATGCTTCCCCATTATAATCAGGTATTTCTTCTTTGCTTACATTTTCTATAGTTTTATTACTTCCCTCACTATATTTTATCCATTCATCTCTAAAATAATAAGCAAAATAAGAAACTAAAAACAAAAGAACTAATACAAGTACTTTATTTAGATTATTTTTCTTCTTTCTTCTAGCCATTACTACCATCCTTGTATTAACATTATATCAAAATTGACTAAAACAAACAATTGTGTTAAAATAATATCCAATCTGAAAGGGGGAAAACATGGCAAATTTTTGTGCAGAATGCGCTTTATATGACTCAAAGGGTGCCCCAAAATGGGGAAATGAACATTACTGTAGTAAAAAAGGAAAATATTTGGCTCCAACTACACCAGCATGTTCATCATTTATAAAAAAAAATGAAAAAGAAGGTTATCAAAGAGCGGGTTGCTATATTACAACCATCGTATGTAATATTTTGGGATATCCAGATGATTGTGAACTTTTAGTAGTTTTAAGAGATTTTCGTGAAAACTTTTTAAAACAACATGAAGAATATCTACCACTTCTAATTGAATACGACCAAGTTGGTCCAATAATAAGTGATAATATAATGAGTGATCCCGATGCGAAAATTGCTGCAATAGAAAACACAAGAAACTTTTTAATTCCTTGTGTCCAAGCAATAAAAGAAGGTAATCTTGATAAAGCTATAGAAATATATAAAAGTATGGTATTACTTTTAAAACTTAAATATAGTCTTCTAAGAACGCAAATCGATTACACAGTAAAAGAACCAATTGAAACATTAGGCAAAGGAAGAATAAGAACAGCTGTTATTAATTAAGCTGTTCTTTTTATTTGCCAACATCTACCCAGGATTTATAATTAGAATATTTTTCAAGTTCAGGTATTGTAAGTTTTATAGCACTATTACTACTTCCACATGCTGGATAGACATACTGAAATCTTTTAAGAGATTCATCCAAATAAACATCTACTCCACCATTTATACCAAACGGACAAACTCCTCCAGCCTCATGTCCTATTAACTTTCCTAGCATATCACTAGGTACCATCTTAGCTTTACATTTAAAAGTTTGTTTGAATTTAGAGTTATCAATTTTTTTGTCTCCGGCTATTACAATTAAAATTGGTCTATCATCTACTATAAATGACATTGTCTTAGCAATATGGGCATCGTCACACCCAATAGAAGCAGCAGCATCCACTACTGTTGCACTAGAACCATCAAATTCCAAAATATCTTGATCTTTATTATATTTTTTTAAATATTCTCTTACTCTTTCAATTGCCATTTTATTGTTCCTTTCCAACTACTCTAGTTTTAGCAAGTAAATCATGAATTCCTTTGCCATCTTTTCTAAATAAAATAAAGAAAACACTAACCCAAGAAATTAATCCTGCTATAAATGTTAAAATATTACTAGCAACCCAGTATCCTTGATAATCAAAGACAAAAATACTAATAATAGAAAGTATTTCTAATAGCAAATTATAAATAATTATTTCCCTAATTAACATCTGAAACCATGATACATCCTTACCATCATCACTAGCAACTTCTATATTAAACATTTTCTTTCCTAATGTTTGATTTTTATTCCATTTTTGAAATCCTACAAAATAAGCAAAATAAACCACTAAAGAAATAATTGATATTGATACACTATAACGACTTAAATCATAATTTACTTCCTTATATTCATCACTTTCCGCTATTTCTAAAACATTATCAACCGTTAAATCCTCATATATTTCTGTATATCTTCCATAAGAATCAATATATTCATTATAAGTAGGATTTAACACTCTTATTTGACTAATCATCGTAATAAGCAAAAATATAAATAAATAATCTATCAAATAGGCACTAAATCTTCTAAATTTTATATTACTATTCATAACTTTTCCTTTCATTTATTATTGTACATCAATTTAGAAAAAAAGCAAACCCTAAAGAGTTTGCCCATCAGAACCAAGTGTTACTTCTAAGTCCACACTTCTTCCATCACGTTGTACTGTTACTGTTACTGTTTCTCCAACATCATGTTGATATAAATAATATTTTAAATATGCAACATTAATTACTTCTTCCCCATCAATAGCAGTTATAATGTCATTTGCTTCCATGCCACCTTCATCAGCTGGAGAACCATTTTCTACAGAAATAACAATTACACCGTTTTCTAAACCAGAATCCCTAATTAAACTATAATATTGTGTATAATATGCACTAGAGAAATCTGTCATTGAAATACCAATATATGGATATGCACTAACTTCACCATTTATAATTTGTTCAGCCTTTTCTACAGCATCTTCAATTGGAATAGCAAATCCCATACCTTCAACACCATCACTAATAAGTTTAAGAGATGTAATACCAATTACTTCACCATTAGCATTACATAAAGGCCCACCACTATTACCAGAATTTATGGCTGCATCTGTTTGTAAAACCTTCATTACATAATCGCTAGTATTAGAGTCTCCAATTGATACTTCTACCATTCTATCTTTACCAGATATTATACCTCTAGTTACTGTCCAAGAATAAGCATTATCAAGTGGAGCACCAACAGCAAATGCTGTATCACCAACTCTGCTTTCTTCGTTATCGCCAAGTTCAGCAACAACCAATTCTTTATCAGATTCAATAGATAACACTGCTATATCCGCATATTCGTCATGACCAACAATTTCTGTTTCTACAACATCACCATCAGTAAATGTTACAGTTACATTATCACCATCTTCAATTACATGGTAATTGGTAAGAAGATAATAAGTATCTCCATCAGCACGATATACAAAACCTGTACCAGATGCTATGTATGTACCATCTCTATAAGTTGAAACCACTACAACTGCATCATATACTTTTTCAACTGCCTCAGCTATGCCTGTATCATTAATTGTTACATCTCTTACTTCTTTAATTACATCTTCAGAAATAGCAATTGGAAAGAAATATACAACTGCATACATAACTAAGCATCCCACAAAAAATGTAATAATGTAAATCATTATTTTTTTACTATTATTATTTTTAACATTCAAATTTTCTTCCATATTAATCTAACCTCACAATTTCTTTATAATTATTAGGAAATCCCATTACATGTAATACTTTATCTATTGTTATAACCTCCAACTTACCAGAAAGTCGATCTAGTTCATAACTAATTTCATTAATAAATAAAGTAAAGTCCTCATTATTTAGCATAAACTTTAAAATAATTACCAATGCAAACAAATCATTTTTGCCATAAATATATTCATCATCAGATTTCGTTATATAAAGCAACCTGTGATACTTAGTATCTTCAATTACTTTTTGGGTTCTATTACTGTAACAAATATCTTCATGAGCACATAAATTCCGATAATTAGCAAGTATTGGTAAATACTCAATCATGCTATAAATGTCAACACCAAACACATCAGCAATTTCTTTTTGATCTTGATATTGTAAAATTGTATATAACTCTCCAACAATACCAAATGATAAAACTTTTACCACTACCCACAAAGGAATATAACCATAATTAATCAAATAGTGGGCTGTTGCTGAATGTTGTTTTCCATTAACACTTATTTGTCTTTTCATCTTTCTTATTAAGTCATTTATTTGTTTTGTCTTCTTTGAATCTTTAACAAAATTATGAGGATTTAAATAATTTTTTTCTTTAAAACCATGGTTTTTACTCATTACATAGGCAAGTATACTTTTTAAGTTATTTTCTACAATTAATATATTTTTAAAAATAACATTTCTAAGCTGCCTATCAAAAGAAAACATTGCATATAATTCTCTAAACTTTGTTCCTTCAATAAATGTTTTCCTATCTGGATTCAAAAAAACATGCCGATAACCACTTAAAAAGAAATAATTTTCTCTTAGTAAAATAGATTTAGCGCTTTCGATATCATCAAAAACTAAACCCTTACTAATAAGGATGTCGATTTGTTCATCTAATGTTTTGAAAGTCTTTGTCTTCACACGCCAAACCGCCTTTACTGTAAACATTATATCACAAACGACACAATAAATATACTAACTTTTAATGTCTTTAATGTTAAAATAATGTGAAAAGAAAGTGAACTTGCAATTTTCAATTAAATACTTTAATTATATTTTGTTTACCTATCAATTTTTGTAACATCATAATTGCCCAATCATGGTATTCTTTCCCCGAATGACTCATTGAACAATCCTCAATAACTTTAACATCATAATTATTTTCAAATAAATCTAGAGCAGTTTTTAAAACACAAGCATCTGTGTCTATTCCACACAAATAAATCGTATTAATGTTATTATCCTTTATATATTTAACTAATTCATCATTATATGCCGTATAAGGTCTTTTCTCTATCACCTTACAATTACCTGTATCAATGACTATTTCTCTATCCTTTTCCTCAATACATCCTTTATACCCCAAAATTTTATAAAAAGAGCTATTTTGATCATTTATAAATTTGGTAAATATTACATTATCAAACCTTTTACTTTGAAGTAACTTATTTACTTTATCAGGAATCATATTGGTATTATCATTTATAAAATTACTTTGTAAATCAATTACTATTAATAAACTTTTCATACAACCTCCAACTATATAATTATATCATACATTTATCTATAGTAATTAGCAATTGCATCAGCAATAACACTTGCTACCTTTCTTTGATATTCTTCAGTTATCAACTTGCTTCTTTCTATAGCATTAGATAAAAAACCACACTCTATTAGTATTCCCCTTTTTTCTAGTTTTTCATACATATATGTAGTTGTTGGTATATTTTTAATTTCTCTATCAGTATCTAAATGACTATTTAAATAATCTTGTACACTCTGTGCTAAATATTCATTATCCTTATTATAAAATACTTGAGCTCCATAATACTTACTATTACTTAAATAATTTAAATGTATCGATACATACATATCTGTATATTTATTATTTATTATCTTTATTCTATTATCGAAGTCTGTTTTCTTACGATGATTAGTCTCTCCATAACTTAAATCACTATCACTATCTCTAGTAAGCACAACTGTTGCTCCATATGCACTTAGATATTCTTCTAAATATAAGCTAATACTTAAATTAATATCTTTTTCATATATTTCTTTATAAGTAGTTCCAGGATCTTTTCCCCCATGTCCTGCATCAACTACAATTACTTTTCCTTGCAAAGGCAAACTAGCAGACACTGGTATACCATACAAAAGCAAAAAAACAATTACAAAAGAACATAAAATTTTCCAATAATATTTCATATTAATATTTATTCATTTATCCAAGAAAAAACACCATAATTGGTGCTACTTATCTTTTTTCTTCGGTGGAATATAAAAGCAGAAATCCTCAGGCTTACAATCAAAACAATAACATATTCTTTCAATAGTTTTATTCTCAACTGTTCTTTGATTAGTACCATCTATAAGCTTTTCTATTGTTCTATAATTAAGTCCAGTCATTCGCACTATATAAGTTATACTACAATTTAGTGGTTTTACTAAATGTTCAATTGAAACATAATAATGACCAAAATCATCACAACCATCAATTGACTTGATTTTTGCAGTTTTTGCCATAAATATCAAATCCTTTAAACTAATTTTACTAAAATTAGTATTCACAAAATACTGCAACGCATACAAAAAAGTGATATAATTAGAGTAATAAGGAGTAACAAATGAAAAATAAAAACTATCAAGAACTTTATAATAAATTAAAAATCAAACATGCTATTGAATTAGCAACATTAGAATTAAATTTTGAAAACAACATAGATCCAATTGTTTTATATAACAGTTTACACGAATGCAAAAATTTTACTGATAAAGAATTTGAGTACATATTAAAAGAAAGTCAAAAGAATATTAAAAACAAAAAGATATCATATTGATACCTCGCTATCTAAAAACTCTTTTGCATGTAAATAATACTTTTTATATTTTTCTTTATATCTCAAATTATTATAAAATTTGTCTAATAATTTTTCTTTTTTTATTATTTCAAAAGACTTTAAAAAATTAATATCAAAAACAAATGCCATTTTAAATAAAATTTTATCAGATAATGTTTTACAATCTAATGTATCTATTTCTTTAAAATTCCAAAATGCATCAGCAATAACATCTGTTACCTCACTATTATCCTCTTCTAAAATGATTTCCTCTTCCCCCAGTAAATAAAGCAAATCTATTTTATCGGCATCTCTTATTATTTTAGCATGTAATAATTCATCTTCACTTAAAAGTTCATCTATTTTATATTTATTATGATTATATATAGCACTTCTAATAACTTTCTCATCACCAAAATCGATATCAAATTTTACTTGCTTACTTTCCCCAAATAAGACTTGAATACCTAAAATGGCATGATCAATACTTTTATTATCTACAAAAGTTCCATATATTTTCCATTGCAAAAATCTTCCTATATCATGAGTAAGACCAATAAACTGAGCTAATTTCAAATTGTGCTCATCTAATTTTAAAAAGTGAGCAATCTCTACAGCATTATTCATAACTCTAATAGAGTGCCAATATTTACGAGCAATATTTTTATCACTCATATCAAATTTATTAACATAACTCTTAAAAATCTCTAAATCATTCACTAATATTCCCCTTTAAATATATTCCATGGATATTCATCTTTAGGATCTAGACTAAAGCACATTACTTCTTTTAAAACAGGATGCATAAATTCTATTTTTGTTGCCCACAGTGCAATTTGCTCACCCACTACTGCTTTACTATTATATTTTTGATCTCCCCAAAGTGGCAAATTACGCGATGCAAATTGCACCCTTATTTGATGTTTTCTTCCTGTTATTAAATTTATTCTTACCAAAGACAAATTATCTTTACTTGCAATTACTTCGTATTCCAACTTAGCATCCTTACCATCACTTGCAACTAGAGTTTTATTTTTGCTTTCACTTACTTTTAATTTATCTTCAAATACTCCCTTACCACTTAAAGTACCACTTACAACTGCTAAATAAGTCTTTTTAAAGTTATGTGTTCTAATAGATTCTGAAAGTCTTCCGGCAGCCTTACTCGTTTTAGCAAATACCATTACTCCACCAACTGGTCTATCTAATCGATGCACAAGACCTAAATAAACATTACCTGGTTTTTGATATTTTTCCTTTAAATATTTTTTTACTATTGTAAGTAAATCTAAATCATTTGTACTATCCGCCTGTACTAAAACATTCCTTGGTTTTTCTACAACAATTATATGATTATCTTCGTATATTACATTAACTTTGCCATCTACCATATATACCACACGGTAAGACTAATCTATTATTACTAATTGGTAATCCTACCTCTCCATTATCTATTTTTCCACCAAATTTGCTTGCTACAGTAAGTTTCAAAATATTATATAGTACAGTGCTTGAAATACCTGTAGTATAAGCATTAATTAAGAAGAATAGGGGTTTATCACTTAATAATTCCATACATTTTCTAACCAGATATTCCAAATTATGTTCAAGTTTCCACACTTCCCCATTAGGTCCTCTTCCATAACTTGGAGGATCCATTACTATCGCATCATACTTATTTCCTCTTCTTATTTCTCTTTCAACAAACTTCAGGCAATCATCCACAATAAAACGAATATAATTGTCTTGAACTCCACACAAATGCATGTTTTCTTTAGCCCAAGAAACCATTCCTTTAGCAGAATCAACATGCACTACTAACTCCGCTCCTGCTTTGCTACAAGCCATTGTTGCAGCACCCGTATAAGCAAACAAATTAAGTACCCGAATAGGTCTTCCAGCATTTTTAATTTTTTCAGCCATAAAATCCCAATTAGTTGCTTGTTCTGGAAATAGCCCTGTATGTTTAAAATTAGTTGGACTTACTTTAAATTTCAAATCTTTATAATTAACAGTCCAGTAATCAGGTAATTTATCCTTAAATTCCCAGTGCCCTCCGCCATCTTTAAAACGGTAGTAAGTCCCACTTACATCTTCCCAAGATTTATCCATTTCTATCGGCCACATTGCCTGTGGTTCTGGACGACGCAATATTATATTACCCCACCGTTCCAACTTCTCTCCATTTCCGGCATCCAAACACTCATAATCTATCCATTCATCACTAATACGCATACTTTACCTCCATTTATTCCAATTTATCAGTGATATTAATAAAAAAATCACTACTCCACAAATCAAGAGAAGAAATATTTTTGATAAAAGGTATAACATCTTCTCTAGCATTATCATAGTCTATTTCTTTAAATTTTTCTTTTAATAACTTCCTTAATATATCTATATTAAAAGAATCACTTTCTTTTATATATTTTGATTCAATTAATTTATTTTTAACTAAATCAATGTTTACTTTAATATTTAATGATAAGAAAAACACATAATCATATAAATCTCTTCCCTTTGTTCTTAAATTCCATTTTCTACATAATATTGCGTGAATTTTACCTGCAAATAAAGAAGGAAGATCATAAAGTCTAATTTGGTATGGTGATGGTAATAATTGATATTTCAGTTCATAGTTAGCACCTGCTGGAGGATTAATATCAACTTCAAACTTTATTTTAATATCTTTTAATAATTTATTATTAGTTTGATGATTATTATCTGTAAAAAACAACATCACATGTTCCATTGTATCTCCCTTTAAAAATGCTGAAGTTATATTAGAATCTTTTTCCTTTTCTTTTTTATTAACAACAAGATTTAAACCATAAGATTTAACTTCATTTTCAATAAATACAAAATATTTCGATAAATCAAAATTAGTATTTGGTTTAATTAATGCAAAATCTAAATCCTCTGAAAATCTATCCAAACCATAAAATATTCTTAAAGCAGTACCACCATAAAATGCTACTTCATCAAAAAAAAGTCCTCTACTTAATCCCGATAAAACTATTTCTTGTATAATTTCCTTCATTGCATTAATTTCATCTTGTTCATTATTTATTTCATATTTTTCAAGCATTTTTTGTAAAATATTATTCATTAACCCTCCTTAAAAATTTATATAAATATGAAACGTTAGTTGAATGATATATTTCACTAAGTTCTTTTATAATATCCATATTTAATTTTTCTAACTCTTCTTCATCAATTCTTAAATCATACAACAATAAATTCTTCATTTGTTCTATATTTTTAACCGGACTCAATGTATATAATTTATCACATAATGCTTTTTCCTTTGTTGCCAAATGAAAAGCATAACCATTTTCTTCTAGTAAATCAACATAAAGCGAAAAAACTCTTTCAGGAACATCTCTATATATTAATGTTCCAAATGGGGTATTATAAGTTCTTTTCTTATTTTTATTAAATGTAGCACATGTAACAACTTCTACTCTCTCTGGTATTAAGCCATAAAAAGATAACGCAAAATCAAATGAGATATAAGATGGTCCATATATAAAATTAGCCAAATAATATGCCGGAGTATTAGGATTAGTTTCATATAATCCTTTTTTAATTTTAATTAACTTTCCTTCTTTAACATCTCTAGCCAACTTCGTATCCTTATTAATATAATTTACATATTTATTCTTTTGAATATTATTTGAAACTACCATATTTCCTCCTTTAATTATCATTATACGATAAATTTCGGAGGAAATCAAGCAATATTATAAATTTAAAAAGAAAAACCTCCGAAGTATCGGAGTCAATCATTTCTGACATTTACTATAATGCCAGTTTCTATAAAAATTAGCAATTAAAAATCGCTTTAAAGTTATCCCGCAAATTATTATTTCAAAAACTCCTTAATGAAAATTATAACTCCCATTTAGTTGCCTTTTCAATTGCTAAATATACTTCTTTTAAATAATCTATTCTTTGTTCAATATCTCTGTCCATTTCTGCAATAAATTCTTTATCTACACCCTCACCAAAAGTATATAATTCGCTTTGCAAAGCATTAAACTGACTAATCAAAGCAGATATTTCTTCATCATCCACCATTGATTTTTCCATCACGCTTGCATATTCACTACATACACGGTTATATCTTCTGTTCCATTCTTCTAATCTTGTATCTTTTTGTTTTTCCTTTCGTTCTTTTTTTAATGCAACAAACTTTACTGCGGCATTTCGCCCATCAACATTAATATATTTTGCAACATCGCTAGCAAATGTAGTTGCATAACCTCCTATTTTTGCTGTTTCTTCCATAAATTTAGTTAAATTATTTAATTCTTCTTCTGAATTACATTTTGCTAACACAGTAATAAAAAATTCATAAAGCAATGATATTTCTTTCTGTCTTCTACTTACATCTGCAAGAGCTAAATAATTAAGTAAAAGATTACATTTAACATCAAGAGATGCATTAGATATTCCTGGTCGATATTTTACTTCAAAATACTTGCTATCAATTCCATCTGGTACAATTTGTGAAACCTTATCCATAACTTACTCCTTTACACTTACAATTAAAGTTTATCAGAAAATTTTAAAAAAATCTACATTCTCAATACTCATTTACATTGATTTTATAACAAAAAACCTATAAACATCAAGTTTATAGGATAAAATATACTATCTCTTAGAAAATTGTGGAGCTCTACGTGCTTTCTTAAGACCATATTTCTTTCTTTCTTTAACTCTAGGGTCTCTAGTGACAAATCCAGCATTTTTAAGAATATGTCTATAACTATCTTCTCTTGTTTGGTCAGTATTAGCATCAAACTTAAGTAATGCTCTAGTAATACCTAAACGAATAGCACCAGTTTGTCCAGAAAAGCCACCACCAGTAACTTTAACATCGATATCAAATCTGTTTTCATTTCCAGTAGCAACAAGTGGTTGTTTTAAATCCATTACTAATGTAGCATATGGCATATATTCATTAACATCAACACCATTAACAGTAATATTTCCAGTTCCACCAGTCATTCTTACTTGAGCAACACTTCTTTTACGACGACCAGTTGCGGTCCATTCTAAATTTTTACTCATAAAATCCTCCTACTTAACTTCCAAAGCAATTGGCTTTTGAGCTTCATGCTTGTGATCAGATCCACGATAAACAAATAATTTTTTGCCCATCGCTCTACCAAGTCTACCATGAGGAAGCATTCCTTTAATTGCTCTTTCAACCATTTCTTCTGGATACTTTTCAATCATTTCTTTAGCAGTTCTTTCTCTTAGTCCTCCTGGATAACCTGAATGATTATAATATTTCTTATCATCTAGTTTGTTTCCAGTTAGAACTGCCTTTTCAGCATTAATTACAATTACATAGTCTCCACAATCAACATGAGGAGTATATGTAACTTTATGCTTACCACGTAAAATATGAGCTGCTTTAGTTGCAAGACGACCTAAAGTTTGTCCTTCAGCATCGATTACATACCAATTTCTTTCAACAGTTTCTTTTTTTTGCATAAATGTTTTCATACTAATCCTTTCAATTATGTTCCTTATTTAATTTTCCCACGACTAAATAAATCACATAAATAAAATGTACCGATTAAAATTATATGAAAAAAAACGCTAAAAGTCAAATACTTTTAGGCATTTTCATTCATTTTTAGACACTTTTCTATTATTTTTGCTTCTCTAATACTTTCATAAAACTTTGGAAGCAACCCTTTTATTACTTCACTATCTGTTACTTCCGTCAAATTTACTTCATCACTACTCTTACATATAAGTAAATCTTCTGGATTATTTTCATTAACTAAACAATAATAAAAATTATCATAAATTTTTGTTTTAGCTCCAACAACATAATCAATATCATTATCTAACGTAACTATATCTAATATATCTATCATTATCTACCACCACTAGTATAGCCCTCTAAAAAAACTCCACATTATTTTTCATATTTTTTAAGTTTTTTTACAGTATAAGTTATTTCTTTATAATTCACTATTTTCTTCTACTTTCTGTCATTTCTTCTTGATCTAATAAATCTAATAAATCCTTAACTATTTCTTTAGATTGCATCTTACCATATAAAAATCCTGTAAATAACATTGGACTAACAAAAACTCCAATCATACTAAGCTGTTCAATAATTTGATTAACCAAAGATTCTGTCTCTGCACTTACCTTACCACTACTTAATAAACCTGCAATAGAAAACAAAAATACTACAAAAGCTGCAAATGAACAATTATCATAAAATCCAATTTTTCCATTATATTTTTTTATCTTTTTTACAATAAATTTATTTTCTTCACTTGTCATTAACTTTTCCCCCCCTTGATAAATTGCTGCTATAATACCATAAAAAGAAAAAGAAATCAAGCATCAATACTTAACTTCCACTAAATATAATCCCTCCGCAGGCACTACACTTAAATTTTTTTCAACCAATGAATTTTCAATCATTCGCTCTACATCACTTACCTTTGCTTTACCACGACCAACATCAATTACAGCTCCAACTAAGTGTCTAACCATATATCTATAAAAACCAATTCCCACAAATTCAAATAAAACCATATCCCCTTTTCTTTTTATTTTAGTTTTATAAATAGTTGTTGTATAATCAAGTCTTGGACCACTTACAAAATTACGAAAATCATGAGTTCCCACAAACAATTTCATTGCTCTTTTCATTAAGGAAAAATCTAATTTCAACCTCTTTTGATAACAATAACCTTCTTTAGTTTTATCAAAATCTCCAATATTTAACTTATAGATATATTTTTTCCTTTTTACATCATGTCTAGCATGAAAGTCATTTCTTACTAACTTATATGATTTTATAACAATTTCATCATTTAATATTCTATTTATTATATTAATATCTTCTTTAGTAATTTTCTTATCTATATCAAAGTGCGCACATTGCCCATTTGCATGTACTCCTGCATCAGTTCTACCACTTCCTTTGATAACTATATCGCTTTCAAAAACATCACTTAAAACTCTCTCTAAAGTTCCTTGAACATTTTTTACATCGTTTTGTCTTTGAAACCCATGAAACTTTGTTCCATCATAACTAAACCTAATCAAATATCTCATGATTTTATCCTATATATAGCTTTCATTAATTCATCTAATTCCGTATAGTGATCAAGCCTTACCCCCACTTTTTCACATCTATTGGCAAAATCAACAATCTTAGGTAAATCAACATATAATTCTAATATCTTATCAAAAATATCTACAGTTTCATATTTTATAGCATCCTGCTCTAAAACATAAATACGATCAACACAATTTAAAAATAATTCTGTATTTTTATCAATCAATATAACTTTTTTATTATATTTAGTTACTCTTCTAAATAATGTTTTAAAATAGTCTAAATCACTTTTAATTAAACCTTCCGAAAAATTAACCAATATTATTTCTTTATCATGAAGTTTACTTGCAAGTATAACTTTTTCTTTATTTCTACTAGATAAATCACTAAATCTTTTTTCTAAAACACTACTTTCTAATTTCACCATTTTTAATGTTTCTTCGATCCTTTTAGTTATTATCTCACTAACTAATGTATCTTTAAAATCATCACTTTTATAATTATCAGCAATTACTCCGATAACATTACCATTTAAACTACCTAATTCCATAAATCACCTATCATATTATCTATATCAAAATATACTTTATCAAAAACATCATAATAAGTTAGTTGGATAGATAAATCAACTACAAAAGGTAGGCCATATCCTAAATGTTTTAATTTTTTTTCTTCTTTTAATACTACTTCCTTTAATCCTTCTAATACTATATTTTTTCCATCATAAACTAATATATAATCTCCATATAAAGCCTCTTCAACATTACTTGTAATTAAAACAAATTTAATATTTTGTTTTTTTAACAACTCCATTATTTCTTTTATTTCATCTTCTCTATATCCATAAAAAGTATTATTAAAAACTATTCTTTTAGTTGTATTAAATTCAAGTTTACTTCTTAGTTCACTAAATGAAATATTATCAATCATTGGATATTCAGAATATTTTGCTAAAAAAACTTTATCAATATCATTACTAAGTATCACATAATTATATTCTTCATTACTAATCATAAATTGTAACAACTCCCCCTTCTTCTAAACTCTTTTTTACATCAATTACTCTTTGATTAGTACTTCCCCTAAACTTACATGCTAAACTTTTTTTATCAATCTCAAATCTTCCATCTACAAGTACATCAGTATTTTTAAGTAGTTCCATTTTCTCATCATTAGCATTTATTATTTCATCATAAGTAAATCCGGTATAAGTCCAGACATTTAATCCAATACTATGAGCAAATTTAGCAATTTCTGCTGCAGCACTTGCTTGAAAGAAAGGATCTCCCCCAGATAAAGTAATACCCGTTTGATATTTAAGTTTTTTTAATTGTTCCTTTATATCTTCAATATCTACTTCCATACCACCATCAAAATTCCAAGTCTCAGGATTTTGGCACTCTTTGCAGTGATGCTTACATCCTTGAAACCAAATAACAGTTCTTATTCCATCTCCATCAACAATACTATCACTTTGTAAATTACTTGCAAGTCTAACTTTCATTACTACTCCTCTTTTCTTTATGTCTATTAACTAAATTACTTATCTTTATAAAATGATGATTAACACCAGATTTACCAATTTTATAATCCATTTCACTAGTTATAATATCTGCTAATTCTTGATACGAAAGTTCTGGATACTTAACCCTAGCATCAGCCACAATCTTAGTCTTATCATCAAGCAAATCAAATAAATCCATTGTCTTCAAATACTCAATATCTTCAAGTTGCTTTTGACCAGTTTTAAATGTCTTTTCCTGATTTGCTATCTCACAATTATTAAGTCTATTAACCATATTTTTATGGTCCCTATATATCCTTATATCTTCAAAATAAAATAATGAACTAGTTGCTTTAAAAAGCTTAATTAAATCACTTATATTTTCACTTGCTTTAATATAAACAACCGTCTTATATCCTCGTTTTATCATTTTAGCATTTAGTTTAAAATACTCGAGCAACTTAAGCACTTGCTTAGCAAGTCTTTCTTTTGTAAATATAAACTCTAAATGATATCCACTAGTGCTAGGATTAGAAATATTACCTACAGCAAGGAATGCGCCTTCGATAAAAGCAATCTTTTCCTCATCGGTAACAAGTGTTTCCAAATCTATCTTTATCCCTAAACTAACTGAATCCTTAATAAAATCCAATCTTTCTTTAATACTTAAAATATATATTTGTTTTACTTTAAATCTCTTTTGCGTCCTAATAATTATTTTAGGATTTACTCCGTATATTTCCTTTATTTCTTTATATATTCTCCTAGCAATACTTGCATTTTCCACCGTTATTAATAATTCATCTTTACTAAACTTACCTAAACAATTTAAAAATGCCATAAGTTCATATCTCGCTTCAACAATATTAAAATCATTTTTAGATATTTCTTCTTTTAACATTGTAGTAAAAGTCATTATTTTCTACCATCCATCAAATATGAAAATATCAAATAGCCGGTCTTTAATGAATCATGTCTATAATATCCATCTTCTACTGTAAATAACTTATCAGCTATTACATAAATATTTGTATCTTCTAACTCATGCATATCAAGAATTACTGGATCCTTTTGTTCTTCATCAGCATATTTTCTTGCTAACTTACTACTCATAATTGCATTATTAGCAATTACTACATCAATGCTTCCTTTACCCAAATATTTTTCCAAGAAATCTATATGATCTCTTACTGTAAAATCATCAGTTTCCCCCGGTTGAGTAAATAAATTACATATATACATCTTATCAGCTTTTGCTTTATTTATTACATCTACTAACCCTTTATCAACTAAATGTGGTATAATACTTGTAAGCAAACTTCCTGATGAAAATATAATTAAATCTGCACCATCAACTGCCTTTATTACTTTCGGATTAACAGTAAATTCTTTATCATATTTTACATAATCAATCTTACTTGCACACTTCGTTACTTGTTCTTCTCCCTTAATTTCTTTACCTTCGGTTGTAACACCAACTAGGTTTATATTATCTTCAGTTAAAGGTAAAACAGTACCCTTTAAATCAAGTATATTACCTAATACTGGTATAGCACTATCAAAATTACCTTTTAAATCAAGTAAGGCCGTAAGTAATAAATTCTTAACAGAATGATTTCCTAATGTCTTAGACTTAGTAAACCTATAATTCATCAAATCAATTACATCTTGATCAACATTAGCCATACTTAGCATTACTTTAGAAATATCTCCCACTGCAGGTATCTTCATTTCTCTACGTAATCTTCCAGTACTTGCTCCATTATCAGCAACAGTAACTACTGCTGTAATTTCTACTGGAAATAATTTAATTCCCTTTAAAAGTTGTGAAAGTCCACTTCCACCACCAAAAATAACAATTTTCTTCATATTCATCACTAACCTAAGTCTATCACAAATACCAAAAAAGGTAAAGTTAGAGAAAGAAAAAATCCAGTATGTTTACTATTCATACTAGATTATCATTTAATATAGAATTTTACAATATATATCTTTGCTATTAGTTCTTGTTATCAAGATTATTTTCTGTAATTATTTTTTCTATTTCATCTTCACTTATATTTAATGATTTGGCAATCGTTGAAATCGGAAGTTTTAATTCAAGCATATTTTTAATAACATCTATTTCTTTTTGCTCAATACCTTTACTAAATCCCTTTTTAATTCCAGCATCAACACCTTCATCATATGCAAGTTGTTTTTCTGTATTATGAATCATTTCTTTTTCTTCATCAGTTGTATATGGATAAATAAATCCTTCACTCTTATATTTCATTAATGCTTCACCATAATCCTTTATTATTTCATCTCCCGGATAAAAACTTTCTAATTCTTCTTCCGACTTGTTTAGCATAAGTATATATTTATACTTATCTACTTCACTATTATCATAGCAAAATTTCTCAAAGTTGTCCATAAAAATGTCATATGATCTTAATGTCTTTATCTTCATTCCTTTATCATTACCAAATTCATTTATTAATATCGCTTCTTTAGTATTTACTTTCCCAAAATTTAAATTTATTTGAATTATTTCTGTTTTTAAATCATATATCTTTTCATTATCTTTATTTTCTGTTACAGAATATCTATTAAATAGATTTACTAAATAAGCAAAATTTCTAAAAAACTTTACATAATTATAATCATTAGCATTTACTTCAACATTAGCTATTATTCCATCTATTTTTACTATTACATCTATTCTTTTTCCTTTTTCTATTTTTTGTGTTTTACCGAGTTCCGTATTGATAAACTCTATTATTTCCACCTTTTTACCTAACACTTGTCCAATTATTTGTTCAAGTATTTTTTTCCCCTTCTTAGAAAGCATTACTGCTTTAAAAAAATCATCTCCTGATCCTACTGCTTCTTTTTCTTTCATTTCCAAAACCCTCTTTCTTTAATAGAAAGAAATATACCTATAAACTAGTTTAAAAAGGAATCCCTAAAGTAA